>JAKONH010000172.1 GCA_022702045.1 Spirosomataceae bacterium | reverse complement strand
CGCTGACCGGGCCTGGTTTGCCGAACGGGCCAGACTTGTCAAAGATGCCTTCCACCGTAACCACTGGGACACCGGCAAACAACAGTATGCCAACAATACGACCACAGCGAACCTGTTGCCGCTGGCGTTTGGCATGGTACCCGACGACCGGCGCGACCGGGTAACGGCTAATCTGCTCAATCGCCTGACAGGCGAATACAATACGCATGTCAGCTCAGGGGTGGTCGGTATACAATGGCTGATGCGCACGCTGACCACTGTTGGTCGGCCCGATCTGGCGTATCAGATTGCGACCAATACAACCTATCCGAGCCTGGGTTACATGACTCAGCAGGGCGCTACAACGATCTGGGAACTCTGGAACGGTAATACAGCCAGTGCCTTTATGAATTCCGGCAACCACGTCATGCTGCTGGGCGACCTACTAATCTGGTTATATGAAAACGTAGCTGGTATCAGGGCGACCGAACCGGGTTTTCGCCGGTTGAGCATGTATCCTACGCCCGTCGGTAATCTAAATCAGGTCAGTGCCAGCCACGTATCGCCCTATGGCCCGATTGCCAGCAGATGGGTCAAAAACGAACGGGGTTTTCGCTGGACTGTAACCATACCGGGAAACTGCCGGGCGGAAGTAGCTATTCCCGCCACCTCGCCCGAACTGGTTTGGGAAGGAAGTCGCCGGGCACTGGAATCCCCCGATCTGGTTTTTCTGCGGCAGGAGACAGACCGTACCGTGTTTGCCGTCGGCAGTGGCACCTATGTGTTCACCAACATTCCACCGGCCAACCTGACCATGCAGTTGATAACCGATAAGCGTGTTGTACGATCGGGTGACCCACTGTTTATGTACATGACCGTACGGAACGAGGGGCCTGAGATCGCAACGAATGTATCGGTCGGCAATCGGCTGTCGCCTGAATTGACTGTATTAACCTCATCCGGTCTGACGTTGACCGACGGGCAACTGGTCGGGAAAATTGCCCGGCTCGACCCCGGCAATCAAGTTACGTATTCGTTACTGCTACGCCCAACGGCGCCCGGCACGTTTGTTCAGACAGCACAGGTGACAGCCGCCGATCAGTTTGATCCCACATCGATACCAAACTCCGGTACGGGTGATGGTGAAGACGACATGGCGTCTTCCGATTTCCGCACGGCGCAGGCAGACGGGACGGTATATCAATCACCCAACCCGCACCAGACACCATTGCCACCCTTGCAGTCGAATCAGCCCCTGCCCGACTCGACCAAAGCCGATCTAAGTTTGTCGTTAGCAACGGCGCAAGCAGTCGTATCGCCAGCCACACCCACGACTTTGTCACTGATCGTAACCCATCAGGGCGGTTTACCAGTTGGTAACGTCAGTATCCGGTTGACCTTACCGACTGGAGTGTCCGCGGGTAATCAAACGGGCGGTACACTGGTCATTCCCGTCAATGGTACGATTCCGCCCAGACAGTCTGCCGTCGTCACTGTTTCCCTCCGGTCTAATGCCGGCCAGCCCTTTACCATTCAGGCCGAGCTGATCTCCGCCAGTGTTATCGATCCCGACTCAACACCTGCCAACGGATTAACCAATGGCGAAGACGATACGGCGCAGCTTCGGCTGCGAGTTCACTAACGCTTCGCTAACAATGCGCTATAAACCAGTACAAAGGCATTACTTTTGCCTGATTTTTGGTTTTCGTACCCAACCATGCCATTACTCGTTCGCTGTCTTTTCGCGCTGTTGCTCTTTCCACTTCTAGCAACCGCACAGGTTCAACTTGCTCACCCGATGGCCCGGCTGGTCGTGCAGCGGGGCGCCGATGGTACCGGCCGTATGTACATCGCCGGCCGACTGACGGGTAGCGTCGATCGGGTAGAAGCGCAACTAACGCCCGTCGCGACGGGGCAAGGCACGGCTACTGGCTGGCAGATTGTCCAGACGAGCCCGGCAAATAATCAGTTTATCGGTTACGTCACGGGGTCGGGCGGCTGGTATACGCTAACGGTCCGAACGATTGTCGGAGGAGCCGTAACGGCGCAGACAAACGTGCAGCCGGTGGGTATCGGTGAGGTGTTTGTCACGGCCGGTCAGTCGAACTCACGCGGCTTAGGACCGGGCGATAATGACCTTGGTACCGCTACCGACCGCGTCAGCACCATCGATTCCATTAATCATTACTATCCGCCGGGAACCGGAAAACAGCTGTTCTCATCTGGCGACCCGTCGCCGGTTCCGGTTTACAAAGCACTCACCGCCGGTCGGCAGATTTTTCCCATGGCGCAAAGCTCGTGGGGCTGGGGTGAACTGGGTGATTACATTGTCAACCGCTTCAACGTACCGGTTGCGTTCTACAATGCAGGCTGGGATGGATCGGCACTGCTAAACTGGTACATGACGGCGAATGGACAACCGACCTGTAACCGCTACTACTGCTCGGAAGACTGGCCGAACCTGCAACCATATACCAACCTGAAAAACGTACAGAATTACTACCTGTCGGTAGCAGGAGCGCGGGCGGTGCTCTGGCATCAGGGTGAGGCTGAATATGATGTCTCGCGCGACGACATTCCGCTGTATGCCGACCGGTTACGGGCCGTCATTCAGAAAGCAAGGCAGGATTATGGTAATCGAAATCTGACCTGGGTCGTAGCCCGGGCCTCATTCAACGGATCGCGGACGACGCCAGCTGTTATCGATCAGCAGAACGCCGTTATTCTGACGCAGGGGCTGAATGTGTATCCCGGCCCCTATAACGATACGATCCAGAACCGACTTGCCGGTGCCGTCGACGTTCACTTCAGAAACAGCTTTCGTCCTGCCGTCCACCCGCGGTATTACCTCAACCCAAACAGTATTCCGGTCGAGATGGGCCTGTCGCGCTTTGCCCGGAACTGGAATGCCAGCCTGGACAACAACTTTTTCCAGAACGCGACGCCGATCACTCCGACGCAATTTGCCGCGACCGGTACGATCGCCCGATACGTTGTGCCCGGTGGAACCGTCAGCGTCCCCTTTGCCACCCTGGGTACGTTCAACAGCGATAATCAATGGCAGGTCCAGCTCCTCGACGCTGCCGGGCATTACCTGGCGGTCATTGGCAGTGGTACAACCAGTCCGATTACGGTTACGTTACCGAGTTCGTACACCAGTGGTTCGTATATGTTCCGCGTTGTATCAAGTTCTCCTGCCTTACCCGCCGTTCCATCCAACGTATTTGAGATAAACCCGCTGGGCAACGTTGCTGATCTGAGCCTCAGTATGGACATCAGTCAGCGTACACCGGCGGTGGGCGATCTCGTCACCGTATCGCTAACCGTTCGTAACGATGGTCCGGTAGCCAGTTCCAACATCACCATACGCGACCGGCTCCCAGCGAATCTGGCGTTTGTATCGGGTATGGGCGTCACGTCGGCTAACGGAGTTGTGACTGGTACGATTGCGCAACTAAACGCGGGCAGTAGTACCAGCTTGAGTTTTACCGCTCAGCCTACAGCCGATGGTTTATATCAGAACGCAGCGGAGATCGCCCAGACCGAAACGACCGACCCCGATAGCCAGCCGAATTCGGGTACCGGCGACGGGCAGGACGATGCTGCTCAGGCCGATTTTCGTACACGGGGTAATGGATCTGGTATCTATGCGTCGCCCAATCCTAACCAGACGCCGTTACCGCCTGTGCAAAGCAACCAGCCCACACCCGACCCCAACACGGCCGACCTGAGTTTGGGCATCGCCGTCAGCAATCGTGTTCCAAAAGTGAACGACGTCGTCACCTATACCCTGACGATCTACAACCGGGGCGGAGCGACAGCATCGAACGTATCGGCTCGTGCTTACCTGCCAGCCGGTCAGACGTTTGTGTCAGGAACGAACATGACCGCGACACAGAATGGAGCCCTCGGCACCGTCAGTTCGATTACGTCGGGCAGTAGTGTCACATTTCAGTTCCAGGCGCGTGTTACAGCATCGGGCACCTGCACCGCTGAAATCATTGCCTCTACCCCCGCCGACCCCGACTCAACGCCCAACAACGGCGTTGACAATGGCGAAGACGACACCGCCCGTGTCGACTTAAGAGCGCAGTAATAACAAGCCGGATTTTTTCGAGACGTACAGCCACCAAGCTACTTTTTGTATAGTTGACTAAAGAAACGTAAGTGATTAATGTCCAGCAGCTATAGGGTCGTTTTGTGGTTTAGACTAGGTTAATAAATTATTCTTCTTTTGGCTCAGCTACATTCTTAAGTATACGGTTGCGTTCAACGAGGCATTTCTCCGTATACGAGTAGTGTACCGTTTTTATCTCCCGCCGAACAATGCCGTAATAACTATCGCGATAGACGAATCCTTCAGTAGTGTGATCCAGTAAATTATGGGCTGTAGCTTGCTGGCCCAGCGGAATATAAAACTCAACCAGAGTATCACCCGATCGATACACGCTCAGGCGATTTGTCAGATCGCTTTCTTCCTGCCAGCCGACTATCCACGTGACCAGCACATAGGCCAGAATATGGCACAGCAGCAAACTGAGTAAACCGATAGCCGCGACTTTTTTCAACGGCTGTCCCCGTAAAGAAGGAGAATGTCGAAATCAACCAGACTATCGACGGATCGGTATACCAACAGTCGCTCCGACAGATTATGCTCGGCCTTCCACGATGCGCCTACACACACATAGATTACAGCCTGAGCTATTGATCTATCCCCGTCAGCTGCCGATACGGCGAAACTGGTTAGTAGCCCAAACATTCACGGGCCCGATAGCGTGGCTTACTCCAATACTTTCGGTACTTCAATGAATTGACCGTCCTGTTGAGGAGCATTGACCAACGCCTGCTCGCGGGGAAGCTGATTGGCGACAACGTCATCCCGCAGGACGTTGTTTTCCAGCGAGATATGCGTCAACGGCTCGACGCCCTCCGTGTCGACCTCATTCAGTTGCTCCATCCAGGTCAGCACGTCGTTCAGGCTACCAAGCATACTGGCTTCTTCCTCAGGCCGCACTTCCAGCCGGGCGAGATGGGCGATTTTGTGCAGCAGTTCTTGTGTAATCATAGTTAACGCGTTTAGGAAAACATAGAGTGGCGGAGAACACACAGAGACAACATAGGCATTGACTACATGCGCTTTACTCGGTTACCTGTGTGGTCTCCTCTTCTCTGTGTTTGAGAATTTAACTCCTTCTGAATTACCTGATATGTCTCCTCGTTGACTTGCTCGACATTATCCTGCGTCAGACCGGTAGTCGGAATGGGCGCATGAATGACGGCGAGCAGCGGGTAACGACGCATCCGAATGTTAGGTACGTCGGGCAGAATCCGGTAGTTCGTCAGCAGCGTAATCGGGACGATTGGAACCTGCTGCTGGATGGCCATGATGAATGCCCCATTTTTAAACGGATGACGCATCTGCGGACTATCTTTTGCCACAATTCCCCCTTCCGGAAAAATCATGATGCTTCGTCCCGACGCCAGCGTACGGATCGACTTAGCCAGTGAATAAGCCCGGCTATTCGCCTGCTCCCGGTCCACTTGTACGTGTAGTTTGGCGAACATATACCCTAGCAGTGGAATGTGTTTCACCTCACTCTTCCCCACAAAGGCGAAGTAGTTGTCCACCACCACACCCATGGCGGCAATATCCAGATACGAAAAGTGGTTCGCACAGAATACATACACACCATCTGGTTCCGGCCGAAATCGGTGCTCGATCTGAACCGAAATACCGACCAGTGCAAAAAACGCCTTGCCCCACCACCGATTGATTCGATGCGCTGTTGGCTGCCACGCCGTTCGCTGCAGACAGATGAACTGCACAGGAAACAGCAGCAGATAGAGTCCAACCAGCACTATCGCACACCAAATCGTATAAGTAAGCCGCATAATTCGGTTGGTAGTTTGTATGTTGTCGTTTGTAGTTGGCTGCCGCAACAAAGAGAGACGCGGTAGCTAACTACAAACGACAACATACAAACCACGAACGGTATTAGTGTTTAAAATGCCTGACGCCGGTGGTCACCATCGCCATATCGTGCTGATTGCAATAGTCGATCGAGTCCTGATCGCGGATCGAACCGCCGGGCTGAACGACCGCCGTAATACCAGCCTGACCGGCGATTTCAACGCAATCGGGGAAGGGGAAGAACGCATCCGATGCCATGACCGACCCGGTCAGGTCGAAGCCAAAGGCATGAGCTTTTTCGATGGCCTGCCGCAGTGCATCAACCCGCGACGTTTGGCCAACGCCACTCGCCAGGAGCTGTCCTTCTTTCGCCAGTACAATCGTGTTCGATTTCGTGTGCTTGCAGACTTTCAGGGCAAACTCCAACGCCCGTACTTCGCTATCAGTCGGCGCTTTCAGCGTTACGGTTTTGAACTGATCACCTACTTCAGCCGTGTTGTCTTTATCCTGTTCCAGTACGCCGTTCAGGATAGTCTTGAACATAACCGTCGGCAGGGCAACCGGCTTACGGCGCAACAGAATCCGATTCTTTTTCGATTTCAGCAGCTCAAGGGCTTCGGGCGCGAAGTCGGGGGCGATCAGGATTTCCATGAATAGTTTGTTCAGTTCTTCCGCCGTCGCCAGATCAACCGCCACATTGGTGATCACCACCCCGCCGAAGGCCGATACGGGGTCGCAGGCCAGGGCGTTGAGGTAAGCCTCTTTCGGCGTAGCCGCCGTAGCGATACCACAGGCATTGGTATGCTTTATGATAGCAAAGGTCGGCCCATCACCAAATTCATCGATAAGCCCTACACAGGCATCCACATCGACAAGGTTGTTATACGACAATTCTTTGCCATGCAGCTTGTCGAACATCGCATTCAGATCACCGAAGAAACGGGCCTGCTGATGCGGGTTTTCACCGTAGCGCAGATGATTTTCGGGCAGTTGCTGGAAGTCGTGAATGTCGGTAGCCGCCGAATTGTCAGTAGCTGGGCTACTCAGGAAATACTGCTGAATAGCCGTATCGTAGCCCGACGTTACGCTGAACGCCTTACCCGCGTATTCGCGCCGGTCGCTCAGGTCGGTACCGCCATTTTTCTCGGTCAACAGGCTGACCACCCCGTCGTACTGACTACGCGATGACACGATTAGCACATCGGCGTAATTTTTGGCAGCAGCCCGGATCAGCGAAATACCGCCAATGTCAATTTTCTCGATAATGTCTTCGTCCGACGCACCCGAGGCTACAGTTTCTTCGAACGGATACAGATCAACCACGACAAGGTCGATCGGTGGAATGCGATGCCGCTCAGCCTGCGCGAGGTCTTCGGGCATATTTCGACGGTAGAGAATGCCACCCATTACGGCCGGGTGCAGCGTTTTTACCCGTCCCCCGAATATAGACGGGTAGCCGGTCAGGTCTTCAACGGCCGTAACCGGAATACCCAGATTTTCGATAAATGTCTGCGTACCACCGGTCGAGTAGAGTTTCACGTTGTGCTCGTGAAGCAGGCGGACGAGAGGTTCGAGACCGTCTTTATAATAGACGGAAATCAGCGCGGAGGATATTGGAAGGGACATACAGTACGATGAACGTATCTGCAAAGATAGCCAAAGGTCGTAAACCCGCACCTCAACTCGTTTCTATCAAAAAGGGACTTATATCTGAATGTCGCCAAAATATCCCGCGCGGGGCGGAGCCGGATTGTGACTGCACCGACTAATTTCGGATAGCTTGTTACCTTTGTCAGCCGGGCTTTGGGCCTGCATCCGTCTATGAGTACCTTCAAAAAGCTGGCTGGCGACACAGCCCTGTACGGACTGAGCACGATTGTGCCACGCATGATCAATTTTGCTCTGGTTCCCTTACAGACAGGCGTCTTTACCCGACCCGGTGAACTGTCGTCCAATGTTGTACTCTATTCGTATGTCGCCCTGATGTTGGCGGTATACACGTTCGGACTCGAAACGGCCTTTTTCCGGGGTGCTGCCCGCGCCAAAGGACCCGAGAACAAGGAAGTCCGCGACGAGACGTTCAACAATACGCTCAGTATTGTACTGGTTATCACCGGCTTTTTCACAACGCTGATTCTGCTGTTTTCCAGACCTATTGCAGGATGGCTCGACTTTAAAGGTCAGGAACTATCGATTACCTGGGTAGCCCTGCTGGTCGCTGTCGACGCCATCATGTCGATTCCCTTTGCGCGCCTTCGGGTCGAGAATCGGGCGCGGCAGTTCGTCATCGCCAAAATTGTCAATGTCGTCGTAATGGTTGGGCTGAACTTCTTTTTTCTGCTGTTCTGCCGCGACATCTACATGGGTAAGTACCTAACTGGGCTACAGCCTGTTGTCAGGCTGATTTACTTCCCGTCCATCGGCCCCGGCTATATCTTCCTGGCAAACCTGCTGGCAAACCTACTCTATGT
>JAKONH010000161.1 GCA_022702045.1 Spirosomataceae bacterium | reverse complement strand
ATTGCTAGTATTGTCGAAGTTGTACTGATAGGTTCGATCATAAATAGAGTAATACCCCTTTGAATTGAGTAAGGCATGTTATCTGGCGGAAAAACTGACTCGGTTCAATGGTAGCGGATAAAGCGTAGCCTGTTCCTGCGTTTGATCAGCGGGATCTGGGTTGCTTTCCGATACGGTAAGTAACATAGTTTAGTTGCGAATTACCGTAGGCAATGATTGCCCTGTCCGGCTGTCCGTTGTTGAGTCGGTCGATTGACACGGGTCGGTTCAGATTGTCGTAGCTGTTGGTGTACGTATATGTGAAAGCGGTTCCCCCAATCTGGCTGTGCTTTGAAGCGCCCGAAGCCGCAGCCGTTCGGGCGACGCCGGGCCTCCCAATCGATGATCAGAACAAGACAACAGATCTGTCGCAAACAGGGTAACAAGAAAGAAGATCGTGCTTATTTCATAGCGCAACTGTGCGGTTCGTGGAGTGTGAATCTAACCGATCGTTTAGCGCACAACTGGCAGAGAGGTGATTGATTGTACGCTGGCCCAGACCTAAGCGATTTTAGAAACCGTTTAGGTCTAGGTGTTGACAGACTACGCTAATCAGGTGGTGTCAGTGCTAAGTCTGAGCCTTCTGGCGGGCCTTTTTTGCCTTCGCTGTATTGTCGACAAACTGCTTTCCCTCTTTGGTGCCAGCCTGCTTTTTGGCGTTGGTCGCTTTCTTCTCGGCAGGCGATAGCTCGTCCCAGGCTTCTTTAGGTAGGTAGCGGGTGGTACCCCCGTCGCGGTCGGCGGGCTTGCCGTCGGCGGTTTGCCAGTCTTCGTCGGTCCATTTCGCTAGCTGCTGTTGCGCGTCTGTACGTTTCTCGGCGAGGTAGCCACCGCCGGCTTTTTCGTATTCGTGCGTTAATAACTGGGCTTTGCGGGCGCTCCATTGGCCGGGTTTTCCGCCCTTGTCGCCCGCTTTGATTTCTTCCTTGAGTTTTCCGCGCAGGTCGGGCTTATCGTAGTTGGCGCCCGCTTTTTTTTGGGTGTTACTCGATTTAGGTTTGTCAGCTGATGTTACCGACTTGCTGGTTTTAGTCGCCATGATGCTGGGTGGTTTCGTAATAGCCACTCAACAGACTGTGTGATGAAAGGTTGACGACTGTACGAAATTTGCTGGTCAGGTAGCCGAACAGATGACATATGGCTGAGCCTGCTCGAAAGAGCGCATTCATAACCATTGGCAGGCATGGTCGTTATGTCATCACTAACGATAGATCAATGAAGCGTACTGCATGGCAATTACTTCTCCTTTTTCTGGGCTGGATAGGGATATGGTCAACTGGGTGGGCGCAGGGGCAAGCGGGCATTCAGAAAAAAACCAAACTTACCGACGGTCGGGATTCGTCTCAGACGGAAATTCCGTCGTCGCTTACTTTCACGGCGTCGACCGATCAGCGATTCTTTTTCTTCAACGATACCCGCAACGAAAACAATAAGTTGACCCCTGTCAGCGTATACGGCGTTCGAGCGGGCTTTCTCTTTCCAGCAAAGCATAAGCGGGATGCTCTTACTAGTGGGCGGGCGGCTAGTTTCAAGGCCGGTGCGGGTTTTTATTTCGTTAATCAACATCTCGATCAGCCAGGATTGTTGCCCAATACGTCTGCCGCTGTAACCCGTCATCTACGCATTGCCACCGTATTCTACGAACGCTATCTGTACCGGAAAGGGCCATTTGAAATCAGCCTCCCAACCGAGATTGGTTACGGTCATTCGCGCTATGAAGTGGCTGAGCCCGATAAAGACGTAGAGGTTGCGCGGGGAATTTTTATCCCCGTAGGCGTTGGTGTGTCGATGGCATATCAGTTCCCCTATGTCCGTTGGTTCAAACCACTGCGCTGGTTCGGCCTGTATCTGCTGACCGGTTACCGGTTTGTACTCAAAAAAGACATACCGGAAAGTCAGATCAACTACAGTGGCCCGTACGTGTCGGTCGGGCCGTCCTTCTTTCTGGAGAACTTTACCGCCGACGTCAAATCGTGGGCCAGGCATCGTAAAGAACGCAGACGGGATAAGGTCGCCAAGTAAAACGTATATCGGGTAAAGTCGTTCTTCTGAAATGTGAGCTATGCTGCCTGTTATAACAGGTTGAGTACCGTTTCTTTCTAACCGCGAATCAGTTTATCACACCTTGATCTCTATAATTGAACGTAGTGGTGTCTGGTTCGTAACCTGGCACATGCGCGACAGCAGTTAGCTTCGCCTAAAAATGTGCCAGGTTACGAACCAGATGCGATACCAACACCGTGATTTTGTCCTCCTGTTACGCTTCGACTGGCGCTTCCCACCGAATCGTAACGGCCTGGTCGATGTCGGGGTGCAGGCTAATGGCTACCGGGCAGGTGTGGGCGATGCGTTCCAGTTTCGTCCGGGTCGCTTCGTCGGGTAAAGAGCCCGCGGTACGGAGGGTCAGTTCAATGTCAATTCGGGCAATACGTCGGGGTGGCTCGCTGCTCATGACCTTCGTCACGTCTGCTGAACTGCCGGTCAGTTCGATACCGTCGCGACGGGCGAAAATGGCCATCGTTGTCAGAATACACGATCCCAGTGCGTTGGCTACCAGATCGGTTGGCGAGAAAGCTTCTCCCCGGCCCTGATTGTCGGATGGTGCATCGGTCAGAATATGTGTACCCGACTGCAGGTGGGCGCAATCGGTGCGTAGCTCACCCTGATAGTCAATGTGAATGGTTGGCATAACAAAATAGATAGGGGATTGGTAAATCGGCGTAGGGCCTGTATTTCGTACTACAAATAAACAGTGACTGCCGTAGGCATGCCGCCGGCTATTTTTCGTTAAACATAAGCAGCAGGATCGGGTTAGGCTAGAGCGGGTCGAATTTTGCTGGAGATTAAGAGAAATTAAGGTAGCTTTAGTGCTGAATCAGAGAGCGATGCGAACACATTATACGGTACTGGGTATACTGTTGATGAGCTGGTGGCTGGGCAGTACCCAGGTACTAGCGCAGACCAACGATCCCGAAGACGAGAATTACCAGCGAACCACCACGTTCGGCGTAACGACCAATACTAACTCGGGCATTCTGGGTGGAGTATCGTTCCGTCAGTCGAAGCAGTTAGCCGACGATATGTTTGGTTTGCCACAGGCACGCTACCTCAGCATCGAAGCCGTCAACGTCAAACACCCAAAAGAACTGGCGACGAGTAGCGGCTACGCGTCGGGGCGATACATTGAGGGAAAGGAAAATTACCTGTTCGCTATACGCGGGCAATACGGCCGGGAAGTCAAATTGTTCCAGCGGTCGGGCGATGAAGGTATTGCGGTAAATGGTATCGTCGCAGCCGGTCCGACGTTGGGCATCATCAAGCCATATTACGTCAATGTACAGGAAGGAAACCGGCAGGTATCGGTACCGTACGCATCATTGTCGCAGCCGGGCGCGACGGGCGCTCCTGTCGGGCCGGGCGGCTTCTTTCAGGGGTTCGGTGAATCGAAATTTACGGTCGGGCTAAACATGAAAGCCGCGCTTAGTTTTGAGCTGAGTGCCTTTCGAAACAACACGACGGGTGTAGAAATCGGCTTCTTGGCGGAAGTGTTCCCAAACAAAATCGTCATTATACCCGATACCTCGCCCGGCGGCAACCGCGAAAACGGTAATCGACAGTTCTTTACCTCCGGCTACATAACCCTATTTTTTGGCAGTCGGAAATAGATTTTAGGAGAAGAAAGAAGAGAGACGTAAGAGGAAAGAAGCTGGCGTAAACCAATCTTTCTTCTTACGTCTCTCTTCTTTCTTCTCAACGCGCCATAAACGAACTTTACGGAGCCAAAACGAATTTTTGTGGAAAGGCACGAGGAGATATGATCGAATTACCCGTAATACCCTCCGAACAACAGCGAAAAAAACGTCCTGACTG
>JAKONH010000105.1 GCA_022702045.1 Spirosomataceae bacterium | reverse complement strand
CCCACAGCGTATCGAGTTTGAAATGCGCGTCCGCTTTATTGACGGCTAAGGCTGCATTGACCAGGTCGGTCGAGTTACGGTGCGGAGGCTGTTGACCCAAAATACAGGCGCTGTCCGGCGCATTCCGACCGATCATTTCCGCGTTCAGCACGGCGACAATCGAGCCTTTGGGCACGGTTGGATGCTCGACGTAATAGCGTGAACCAAGCAGTCCGCGCTCTTCGGCCCCGTGAAAGACAATCAACGCCGATCGTTTGCCGGGCTTTTTGGCAAAAGCCCGTCCGATGGCCATTGTCGCAACACAGCCGCTGGCGTTGTCATCAGCCCCGTTCCAGATGGAGTCGCCTGCTACTGCCCGCCGAATGCCGTCGTGGTCCTGATGGGTGCTGAAGAGCACATACTCGTTTTTCAGCTTTGGATCGGTACCAGGTACTTTGGCTACGATATTGACCGATGGATAGCTGAAGCTTTCGACGTTAACCACGTTGGTGAACTGCTGACCGGGCTGCTTGATCCAGTCGATGGCCGAGGCTGGTAACCACACCGTCGGAGCCTGCGCGAACACGCGCGTATTGGGGCCTCCCGGCAGATCATAGCGGCCGCGTTCCAGCCCCGTTGTCCAGCGCTCGAAGTACGACTGCGCTTCTTTATCCGACACCCATACTATGGCCAACGCGCCCGCTTTGACCAGTTCGGCAGCCCGGCGGCTCATCGTGCCGAACAGAAACCGGCGGTAGCTGATGTCAGCGGGACCGGTGCCGGAAAACTGAATCGCAACGGCTTTGCCCTTGATATCAACCTTTGCTAGCTCTTCTGGCGTGCCCGTGCCGACGAAAACGAGCGGTGCATCGACTGATGCGATGGCTGGAGCCAGTAAGAAAGCATCCTGTCCGTGCGTAAGTTGATGCGAACCGATGTTCAGGCGACTGGTTTCGGTGATGCGGGTGCGCTGAATATGGAAAAACTGGAAGAACGTTCCGTCGTCGCCCGCTGGCTGGAGACCCATCGCCCGTAACTGATCCGCAATCCATACCGACGCTTTCAACTCGTCGAGCGACCCGGCTTCGCGCCCCCGGAAGTGATCACCCGCGAGAGCAAATAGGTCTCGTTTGATATCGCTTTCAGCAATGGCGGATACGGCGCTGGCACCGGGCGCGACGCTTTGTTTTCCGGTCTGGGCCTGCGTGGGTGAACCAGCCCACAGGCTAACGATTGCCAACAGACCCGTCAGGCGGGGCCGTAGCGAACGGGGAGAGGGTAAAGGCATGATGAAGGGAATAAGGATGATTGGGTAATAGACAAATTTACACGATTATCGATGGGAACTGAAACGCCGGACTGTGTTCGGTTGGGGTGAGCTACGTAACGAAGTGTCGATTGATTTTGCACCTACTATCCGGTTGTACAGGAGGTAAACATACTGATGCTTAACCGAGTAGTTTGTTTACTTTTCTGCATTACAAGCAAGCTATACACGACTAAATCCGCTTAATGCTTATGAAATCTATCCTATTACTTCTCCTGACTGCCCTATGCTACGTCGTTGACGCAACGGCTCAGCAACGACAATTCAAACCGTTTAAAGTTGAACTGGCCGGTGGAATCAGTATCCCGTCCAGTGGTCGGGTTGGCTACTTACTGGCCATCGAACCCAAATACGCGCTAACTGACCAGATCAGTATCGGGCTTCGAAGTGAAAGTCTGGTGATTTATCAAAAGCCGTTTGCCAATCTGACGACGGTCGGTACACTGGCCATTCGCTCGTATAGCTTGACGGGTGATCGGTATGTTGAACTGGGTGGCCGAAAGCGGCTTTCGCTTGGGGTGGCTGCTGGCATCTACCAATATGCGTTAGGTACCGCCAACTATGAGGATTATAAGGCATTGACCCGCGATACATTCAGTGCGGTTCTGTTTGGCATAGCGCCCCGGCTGGGGCTTGAACTAAGTCATCTCAAATTGGGCGTAGATTACAATGCTGTTTTAAATCAATCCGATCAGACTATACCTATCAGTTACGTGTCCGCTAAAGTTGGTCTTGTGATAGGTGGCGGACGATACCCGGATCGATGAGTAAATGTTACCAGTCGTGGATAGAAACTGGGGTATCCGGCAGCGAAGTATGACTGAACAATTCACGCGCTGATCACCTCAATACTTACTCGATTTGACTGGTCTGACCGACGTATATTTCGTATATTTGAAGAATTCTTACTAAATAAAAAGTTAAACGCTGCTTCTGTGGAACGAAGAAATGCGCTGAAAACACTGGCCGGTACGCTGGGTGGCCTGGTAGCCCTTCCCAGCTGGGCAACTGGCTGGACAGCAGAGTCGATTCAGCTGACTAAATCACTCTTACCCGCCGATCAGATCGAAACACTGGCGGCCGTTGTCGATACGATTATCCCGGCGACCGACACGCCCGGTGCCAAAGAGCTCAACGTGTCGCAGTTTATTCAGAAAGTAGTGGCCGACTGTTACGACAAAGCCGCACAGGATGTCCTGTCGAACGGACTGGTGCTGACCAACGACCTGGCGCAGAAAGCCTACGGCAAGCCGTTTGGTAGTGGTGACGCGACGCAACGCACAAACCTGCTCAAACAAATGGAGCAATCGACCGAACCGGCGCAGTTAACCTTTATCAAGCTAGTGAAGCCGCTCACAATTCGGGGTTACCTCAACTCCGAGTACGTCATGACCAATCTGACTCACTACGAGTTTATTCCGGGGCATTACCACGGCTGTGTGCCGGTCAAGAAATAGGTTTGCTGTTTTCAGTTTACGGTTTAAAAAAATCAACACAGAGGCACGGATAACACAGCGTTTTTTCGCTTACTAGTTCTGCGATCTCTGTGTCTCTGTGTTTAGAAACATATGGCTAATTTCAATATTGATGTGCAGGCGCTGAACACCTACGACGCTATTGTCGTGGGGTCGGGAATAAGCGGAGGCTGGTCGGCGAAAGAGTTAACCGCCAAAGGACTGCGGACACTGGTGCTGGAGCGTGGTCGTGACGTACGACATATCACCGACTACCCGACGACCAACATGCAGCCGTGGGAATTTGAGCACCGGGGACAACTCCGCAAGGAAATAAAAGACGCGAACCCGATTATTAGCAAGTGTTACGCATTCTACGAAGGAACAGAACAGTTTTTCGTGAAAGACGCCGAGCACCCGTATGTGCAGGAAAAGCCCTTCGACTGGATTCGGGGCTATCAGGTGGGCGGAAAATCGCTGATGTGGGCACGGCAGACGCAGCGCTGGAGTGACTTCGATTTCACTGGCCCTGCCCGCGATGGCTTTGCCGTCGACTGGCCAATCCGGTACGCCGATCTGGCCCCCTGGTACAGCTACGTAGAGAAATTCGCTGGAATTACCGGTAACAAAGACGGGCTTGATACGCTGCCGGATGGTGAGTTTCTGACGCCCCACGAGTGGAACTGCGTCGAAACTCATTTTCAGAAGCAGATCGCCAGTAAATACAAGGACCGACATGTGATTATGGGTCGGGCGGCACACCTGACGAGCCCGAAACAAATTCACTACGATCAGGGCCGGGCGCAGTGTCAGCACCGGACGATCTGTGAGCGGGGCTGTCCGTTTGGCGGATACTTCAGTAGCAATTCAAGTACGATCCCCTGGGCGGCCAAGACAGGCAAGATGACCCTGCGGCCGGACTCGGTAGTCCATTCGATCATCTACGATGAGAAGAAAGGACGGGCCACGGGTGTACGCGTTATCGATGCCAACACGAAGCAGATGACGGAATACTATGCCCGGCTGATCTTCGTCAATGCCGCTGCGCTGAACACTAATCTGATTTTGCTGAACTCGACCTCGTCGCGCTTTCCCAACGGACTCGGCAACGACAGTGGTACGCTTGGTAAATACGTGGCCTTCCACAACTACCGGGCGGGTATTTCGGGCGAGTACGACGGTAACCTCGGCATGACCACCGACGGACGCCGACCCAACAGCCCATACATTCCCCGTTTCCGTAACGTCTACAAGCAGGAGACTAATTTTCTAAGAGGGTATGCCGCTGGTTTCCAGGCTGGTCGTTCGTCCCAGACGGATATGAGCGGCATGGGTGCCGATCTGAAACAAAGCCTGTTGAATCCGAAGCTG
>JAKONH010000097.1 GCA_022702045.1 Spirosomataceae bacterium | reverse complement strand
TCCACAGCTTCGACCCGTTCAGCACGTAGTAATCGCTGCGCTCGATAAAATTGGTTTCCAGGCTACCGGGGTCGGAACCGTGGTTGGGTTCCGTCAGACCGAAACAGCCCAGTAATTTACTTTTCGCCAGATCGGGCAGATAGTTGCGCTTCTGATCTTCCGACCCGAACGCCCAGATCGGGTACATCACCAGCGAACTCTGTACCGATACGCAGGAACGCATCCCCGAATCACCCCGTTCGATTTCCTGCGTCATTAGTCCGTAAGAAATCTGGTCGAGTCCACCACCGCCATATTCGGTTGGAATGGTAGCACCGAACACGCCGATCTGGCCAAATTTTGGCACGAGCTGCCGGGGAAATTCGCAGCGTTGGGCGTACTCCTCGACGATGGGTGTCATTTCGCGCTTGACGAAGTCGCGCACCGCCGACCGGACCAGCTTGTGTTCAGCCGTCAGCAAGTCGTCAAGGCAGTAAAAATCAGGGGCGTCAAACAGGTCGGTTTTGCTGCGCACCGTAGTGGCAGAAGAGGTCTGAGCTTGCATAAAAACGTCAACCAGGTAGGGTTATCAGATGTTAAGCGATATACGCTTTTTTCGGCAATACGCGCTAATCGACGGGCTATTTTACGGCACTAGTTGCGAGTTGCACAATATTTGTACAGCCCTGAATAGCCTACCAGAACAGTGGTTTAACAGGCAAACCATCCATAACGCACTAGTATACATTGATAACGACGGGCGAGGTTAAGCAGGAGTTTTTTACGCTCCTGAGCGGGGACGTTTCCATTTTCGATTTTAGTCAGACCTATGGGTTACACGGATTCATTTACGACGATCCAACAGATCCGTCTTATACCTACGTAAGTCCGGCGTTTCGGGCTGCGTTAGGCTACGATACTGCATTGCTCCCCGGCATACTGTCGTCACTACTGACGGCTCACACGGCATTAGCAACCCTGTTGGAGACAGAAGCTGTTCACCAGGTTACCCACCAGGCCGGGCATCGGGTGACCGTGCGCACCCGAACACGGTTAATCAGTGGCCCCGACGGGTCGGCCAGGCGACTGACGGCCTGTACCTGCCTGCCCGCCAGTCAGTCGGCCCAGCCAGACGGTACAGACAAGGCAGCGCTGCCCACAGCCCCCCTGGATTCGCTGCTCCACACGGTCACGAGCAATTCGCTCCTCCAGACCATCATGGATAGCCTGCCGATTCTTATCTACATAAAAGATACGGAATCCAGAAAGCGGTTTGTCAACCGGGCGGAGTACACATATATGGGTGCAACCAGTGCCCGTGACATTATCGGCAAGAGCGATTACGAGTTGTACCCGACGGAGTCGGCCCAACAGTCGATTCTGGAGGACCAGCAGGTAATGAACAGTGGTGTGCCGATGCTTGGGCAGGAAACCCTGAACGCTCGGCATGGCCACGACAACTGCTGGTTTTTAAGTTCTAAAATTCCGCTGTACGACGAGCAGGGGCAGCCTTCCGGTCTGTTGGGCGTCAGCCTCGATATTACTGCCCGCAAGCAGGCCGAACTTGAACTTCAGCGAACCTCCGACATGCTGGAACGCACCAATCAGGTTGCGCGCGTGGGCGGCTGGGAGCTGAATCTGCAAACGCAGGAAATCTATTTTTCCCGCATCACCCGGGAAATTCACGAAGTGCCTGACGATTATGTGCCCACCTTGGATACGGCCATCAATTTTTATAAGGAGGGTCACAGCCGGGATGCTATCACCGAAGCCGTCGCCACGTGCATCGAACAGGGTACGCCTTATGCACTCGATTTGCAGATCAGCACATACACAGGCAAGTATCTGTGGGTGCGGGCCGTCGGCCAGGGTAAGTTTATTGACGGACAGTGTGTAGCGCTGATAGGCACGTTTCAGGATATCGATGAGCAAAAACGTACGCAGCGACTGGCGCAGGAATCGGCAGACATGCTCCGCAAACTATCAGATCGGGTACCGGGCTGTCTGTACCTGTTTCAGTCGTTCGACGATGGCTCCGTTACCTTCCCCTACCTGTCTACCGGTGCAACGGAGTTATTCGAACTCGACATGCCTGCGTCCGAAACGATCGCCGACACCCTATTGTCGCGCATTCATCCGGAAGATCTGTCTCCCCTGATGGAAACCATTCAGCTCTCGCGCACGACACTTACCAACTGGAATGCCGACTTCCGGGTTTTGCTACCCCGCCAGGGGGAGCGCTGGATTCATGCCGATTCTGTACCCGAACAATTCGTCGATAGTACGCTCTGGCACGGTTATTTTCAGGACGTTACTGCCCGTAAACACAGCGAAACCGAGCTAATCCGGGCGCGGCAGCATGCCGAAGAAGCCAGCCGGTCGAAGTCGGAGTTTCTGGCCAATATGTCGCACGAAATCCGTACGCCACTAAACGGGGTGATCGGTTTTACGGACCTGCTCATGCGCACCCAGCTCGATCCTCTTCAACAGGAATACATGTCGACGGTGTACCACTCGGCCAACTCCCTGCTCGATGTGATCAGTGACATTCTCGATTTCTCAAAAATTGAAGCGGGCAAGCTCGACCTGTCGATCGAAAAAACCGACCTCTATGACATTGGCAGTCAGGTCGCCGATATGATCAAGTACCAGGCGCACCAGAAGGGGCTGGAAATGCTACTGAATATTGCCCCCGACGTGCCGCGCTACATCTGGACCGACCCGGTCCGGCTGCGGCAAATTCTGGTCAATCTGCTGGGCAACGCGGTCAAGTTTACCGAATACGGCGAAATCGAACTACGCGTGGACGTGCGGCCCGGCCCGACTACCGATCAGGTCTCCTTCCGGTTCGTAGTGCAGGACAGCGGGATTGGTATCGCCCCACAAAATCAGCAAAAGATTTTTGAGGCCTTTGCGCAGGCCGA
>JAKONH010000083.1 GCA_022702045.1 Spirosomataceae bacterium | reverse complement strand
GTTTAAAGCCGGTATTGCCCGGAGCGGTGCCTATAACCGGACCCTGACACCGTTCGGTTTCCAGAACGAACAACGTACCTACTGGCAGGCTCCGGATGTCTACAATAAGATGTCGCCCTTTATGAATGCCGACAAGATGAAAACGCCACTGTTGCTGGTTCACGGTGAGGCCGACAACAACACAGGTACGTTCCCGATTCAGTCGGAGCGCTATTACAACGCACTGAAGAGCTTCGGCGTCTCCACCCGGCTGGTGCTGTTGCCGTACGAAAGCCACGGTTACACGGCGAAAGAATCGCTGCTGCACATGCTGTCCGAGATGAACGGCTGGCTCGACAAATACGTCAAAAACCCCACTACGACGGCAACCAAAACCGGCAGTCAACCCGCTAAAATGGGTGGTGGTAACTAAGAAAAAACAACCCCTAACCCTTCGACCGGCCCCTCTCTCCTTCTGGAAGAGGGGCTTTTTGTAGCCCAGACGTC
The DNA here is from genome assembly GCA_022702045.1 of Spirosomataceae bacterium. Lineage (GTDB taxonomy): Bacteria > Bacteroidota > Bacteroidia > Cytophagales > Spirosomataceae > Spirosoma. The sequence goes on along the minus strand of JAKONH010000083.1, from coordinate 9,312 downwards.
CACGTCTGGCAGGCGCGGAGCGACCGAAGAGCTACCGCCTACCGTAGTTGACCGATCCAGACTATACGGTGGCGCTTTCACCTGAGACGCTGGGCTGTGTCACCTGCGCGGTACTGCTGCGGGTCAGCGAAATGGCTACGGCTGTCAGGATCAGGCCTGTTGCTGTCCAGTAAACGGCCCGCATACCGCGTAGCTGCGCCATCGTATCCAGCGGGTTAGTCTGATTGGTTAGCGCATAGCGGTTGCGGACACTGTACCAAACTGCCGCGCTCATGGCAATCCCGACAACCAATCCCATATTTCGCACAAACGCGATAATGCTACTGGCCACTCCACGCTGGGCCAACGGAGCCGCGTTGAGCGCACTACTGCTGTTGGGCGACTGAAACAGGGCGAAACCAAAACTGACCAGTGCACTTCGCCAAACGACGTCCTGCCACACCCAGTCGGGTTGCAGAAACGAAAACGTAAAATAGCCGACCGCCGTAACCAGCAGGCCCACACTCGACAGCCAGCGCGTCGGTACGCGGCTCGACAGGTACCCACCGACCGGCGCAATAACACTAAGTGTCAGTGGGCCAGCCAGTAGGGCCAGACCCGCTTTCTGGGGTGTAAAATGGAGAAGCTGTTGCAGAAAAAACGGGATAATGAACAGGTTTGCCCCCGACGCGACAAAGCCCAGCCAGGCAGCAGCGATCGCCGAGGTGTATGGTTTGATGCGAAACAGATCCAGTTGTAGCATGGGCAAGGACGTGCGCGATTCCCAGACAAAAAAACCACTCAACAGGGCAACCCCTACGCCCAGCAAGCCGAGCACACGGGGGTCATTCCAGCCGAAATCAGGTTCAGGTCCGAAATCCAGCCCGATCAGCAACGTTGTTATGCCAACCAGAAAGAGTCCTGCTCCTACCAGATCGAAGGGTTTACGGCCCTGTGTTGGACTGGCAGGCAGCACGACCCACGCCCGCCAGATAGCAATCAGGCCGACGGGTACATTGACGAAGAAGATGCTCGACCAGCCGAACCGCCCCAGCAACAGCCCACCGATTACCGGTCCGGCACTAGCACCGGCCGCTACGATAGCCCCGACAAGGCCCAGCGCCTGCCCGCGTTCGCTGGGCGCAAAGGTATCCGAAATAATGGCCGGACTGATGGCAAACAGCATCGACGCGCCCAGTCCCTGCACAATCCGCGATACGACCAGCAATTCGATGGAGTTCGCCAGACCACAGAGTAGCGACCCAACCACGAAGATGACGAATCCGGCAATATACATAGGTCGCCGACCCAGCCAGTCGGACAGCTTCCCCATGATGAGCAGCGTGCTCGTTGTCGTCAGCAGGTAACTGAGTACGACCCATTCGACGCTGTCGCCCGCGTTCAGTTCACGCCGAATCGTAGGCAGCGCTATATTGACGATACTGCTGTCGAGTGTCGACATGAACGTACCGAAGGCCAGCGTAGCCAGTACGAGCCATTTGTTGGGCGCTGCCGTTTTGGGGGAATTTGTTACCACGGAGAAGAAACGATTGGGCACTGATTCGGTAAACCACCGACAGCCCACGTTGTTTCACCGCCTTGTTTTCTGGTACGCATGGCCAACCTTGCGCCCGATACGTCGGTTAGTTAGAGCAAACACGATACAGTCATGATTACAGCCCTCGATAGTAAGACCGCCCTCGTTCAGATCGACATGCAGCGCGGCATCGTCAATGGCGACAAAGCCCATCCGACGCAGACCATCATCGACAACATTGCCAAACTACAGACAGCCTTCCGGCAGGCCGGTCTACCCGTCGTGATCGTTCATGTCGAGCCAATCGGCAGTCCGGCCTCGGTAGTTCGCTCGGAGCGCAACCAGTTTCCAAAAGATAAAGCCGGACAGCAGCAGTTGCTTGAGCAGATGCAGGCCAATCACTTCTTCGACATCGTTGAACCGTTGACACCCCAGCCGGGCGATATGACCATCACGAAAGAAACATGGAATGCGTTTTTCAACACGCCCCTGCACGACGAGCTACAACAGCGGGGCATCACCGGTATCGTACTGTGCGGTATCTCGACTAGCGTCGGCATTGAAGGAACGGGCCGCTCAGCTAATGAATTTGGGTACAACGTCAGCTTCGCCACCGACGCCATGACCGATAATGCGCTCGACGCGCACAACTACAGCCTGAAATACATCTTCCCCCGTATCGGCGAGTTGGGCACCACCGACGAAATCATTACCAGGCTGACTTAGCGTTCTTAAAACAAGCACAACGGAGTTACGGGCTTACCGTCTGTTCTCGATTGCCCCTCCTGATCATACGCAAATGTCATTTGCCGGGCGCTGCTGCCGTGCCGCACTTCGCCGATCGACTTCGCCCGCAGGCGGCCGTCGAGCCGGGCACGGATACCTGCACAGCACTGGACATAGGCTTTACCGGGTCAGGGTCAGCCTGTGGCGGCTGACAGGCGGCTGCTAAAGCCAGCAGCACGGGCCGTACCCAACAGTGGCGTAAACATCTGACAGTCAAACGATTTTGTAATGGTATGGTGTTTAGGAACAAGTAATCCCCGAATTACGCTACCGCCCGGGTTGATCCTAACAAGGTTATCGTTTATTTACCGGCAGATCAGATATAACGCAACCAGTGCTGTTCAGGATGCGCGCTTTTGTACCGGCCATACCAGTGGCACAACGGGTATAGCAGCAAAACCACACCGAGCCAGATTGAATAGACGAATGGTAATGATACGCCAAAGCCCGGTGGCCGGCCGAAGCTCAGAGTACCGATCACGAGAGAATAACCCTGCGTATAGACCAATACAATCAGGATCAGTTTGATCAGATACCAGTGCAACAGGTAGTAGAACATCGGCACCGTGCCGTACACGCGGAGCACGCGGGTCAGTCCGGTATCGACGCCGTCGGCCCAGGCCAGCAGCAGGGCCATTAGGCTCAGCATCAGGAGCGTATACAGCAACGACGGCGGGTACTTACTGACGTTCAGAAACGACAGCCCGGTAAACAGCCCCGTCCGCTGCGTCGACCAATGGGCCACATCGCCATACTGATTGAGAAACCGCAGCCCGACAAACAGGGTCAGGCTCACCAGCCCCCCGATAAATAGCCAGCGCCGTCGGTCACCCAGCGGTCGGTCGAATACTACACCACTGGCATAGCCGACCAGCATGATCCCCAGCCACGGCACGAGCGGATAAGCAACCAGCAAGGTAAACGACGGACTGGAAAATAACTGAGGTCTGAACAGCAACGCCCAGATTATCTGCCCGGCCGGATTAGCAATCGGCGACACAAGTAAGAGCAAATCGTGCCCCACAATGATCAGTATACCCAGCGCACCTACCCACCGGACTGGTGACCGGGCCAGCAACGACAGCAGCACCAGCCCACCCCCAATTGCGTAGATCACCTGTATCAGCATCGTCCGAAACTGGCTATCCGTCCAGAAAGCGAAGTTGATCAGCGTGAGTTCCAGCCCGATCAGCACCAGCCCCCGACGAAACAGGAAATGGCGCGTCTGCGCTATTGATTCACCCTGTTGCCGCCGTTTTTGCAGCGACAGATACGCCGACGTACCCGACAGAAACACGAATGTCGGCGCACATAGGTGCGTGATCCAGCGCGTCAGAAAGATCGGCGCCGTCGTTGTGTTCAGGTCGGTCGGGTCCTGCGTCGGTGCGGGCAGGTGCAGCAGGTCACGGACATGGTCGAGCGCCATAATCACCATGACCAGCCCCCGCACCGTATCGATGGCGAGAATACGCGACATAGGCTGATTCGTTGGCATTACATAGCAGTCATTAAATTACATCCTGTCAGTCACTTATACTCTAAACACATGCTCCCGGTGCCACGCAAACGCTGCCAGGTCGGGCATGTATTGCTCATCAATGGGTAAACGGATGCATTTGCCAGTCAACGCACTCAGTCGATAATCGCTATTCTCGTTTTCGACAAACGTCGGCGAAACAATGACCCGATATGCGTTATCGACAGCGATAGCTCCTTTATCAAAGGCCCGGTGCAGGTTCGGGCACAGCGCGATACCATTGGTGGGATGGTTGTTGAACGTCTTGTAAAATGGTACGATATGACAGGCGTCGACCATCGAAAATGAATATGGTGCCGACACGCGCAGACCAGTCATACAACAGGTGTCGTCATATAGTCGAATAACCTCCCGCCGAAAAATGGCTTCGCGGGTATATAGCTCGATTTCATATGTTTCCCCGTTGAGCCGCTTTTTCGTCCGATCGGTCTTCCTGTCACGGTCAGCCAGTAATTGCTCCAGCAGTTCATAATGGACCGAGTCAACATTCAGATTGGCGTTCGTACCGTAGCTGACACGTTGTCCTGGAAAGTAGTGAGTCATCAGCACCTCCCGCAGTACTGCACGCGCCTGTACATTATGCAGCAATTCAGCCAGACCAACATCTAACTCAACGTGAGCTACGGCGTTGGTCAAACTGGAGAAGCTGGATAGATCACCTGTTTGTACCCATAACTCACAACCGGGTTTAGCGACCAAATGCCACCACGCTCCGGGTTCGTTTTTCAACCGAAAGAACGGCATCGCAAATCCCAGCGTATGCTCCGTCGTTACGAGTGCGTTCCAGTTTGCTTTGAAAATACTGATAAGTTCGGGCGAAATGCCAACCCGATTATCCGTTAGCAGTTCACTTTCGTAGGCTTGAATTACCGAAAGGAGCACAAGCGGCTTGTGCGGAGCCGCTTCCTTTATTCGCCCTCCCCCAGTGTTGAGATTGGTGAACGCGTGGACAAAATACGGCAGCGTTTTTTCGGTCATTGATACAGTTCCCGCAGTATGAAAATTCTGAAAGAGATCAGGACAGGGAGACCACAGAGCCACAATTTATGGTTCGAAAGAATCAATAGACAATCCGCTGCGCACAAAATTCATATCTTGCTGATTCACATCCCGCCACTCATCCTATGACAGAAAAAGACAAACAGGAACTGGATGTACTCCGAATTCATGTTCAGAAACTTCTAATGGATGCAGATCGACGCGACCATGAGTTGCGGATGCTACATAAATGCGTAACCGAACAGGAGGATCAACTCGATCGACTATCCCGGCTGTTGGCGATGCTCGGCTTACTTCCCGACGATCTCGACGCCCCCGGTGCGCTGACGTCGAAAGCTACGCTCCTGCTGCGCCTGTCGCGCCCGGATAATTAGCCGACTACCTGCGAAGTCGATCTATCTCTACCTTTGCTTTCCTAAACTCACTCATACGTATGAATCGATCATGGGCGCTGGGGCTTCTCCTGGCCGTAGTTACGCTGCCGCCTGCCGTGGCGCAGACGTCCCCAACCACTACTGCACAAAAGGCGACATACACCAATCCGTTACCCGTCGAATTCGGCGATCCCTACGTCCTGCACACACAGGGTACCTACTACATGTATGGCACGGGTGGCGGGGCTAAACAGGGCTTTGCCGCTTATTCGTCTAAAGACATGGTCCACTGGAAACCGGAAGGGCAGGTCTATTTTCACGATAACAAAAACGGCTGGAGCGACCCGAACGCCAAATGGGACGGGGCCTACTGGGCACCCGAGGTCTACGAGGTGAAGGGCAACTATTATCTCTTTTATAGTGCCCAGTGGCGGGTAAACCCCACTAACGAAGTCGAGAATTTTCGCATCGGCGTAGCTGTCGCTGACAAGCCCACCGGCCCCTTCGTCGACCTGACCAACAAACCCCTCTTCGACCCCGGCTACCCTATCATCGACGCCAACGTATTCATGGACAGCAACGGCAAAGCGTACCTATACTACTCTCGCTGCTGCTACAAACACCCTGTCGACAGTGACATCGCCCGGATGGTCCGACAGAAAGGCTGGTATCAGGAGATCGAAGAAAGCTGGGTGTACGGCGTCGAGCTAAAGCCTGATTTTTCGGGCGTAATCGGTAAGCCGGTGCTGGTACTGCAGCCGCCCGCTAAGCTGAGCGATAAACAGGCTGACTGGGAAAGTCGGTCGGTGACGGCCCGCGAAGTCAACCGGCGCTGGACGGAGGGGTCCGTGACGTTCAAGAAAGACAACCTGTACTACATCATGTACTCGGCCAATCATTTCGGGGGGCAGTATTACGCCATTGGCTATGCCACGGCCACGGCCCCGCTGGGCCCGTTCCGAAAAGCAGCCAACAACCCGATTCTGGAGAAGAACAGTGATAAAGGCGGCTCGGTAACGGGTACGGGGCATAACAGCATCACGTATTCGCCCGACGGTACCGAGATGTTCTGCGTCTACCACGGTCGGACCGCCAAAACTGGTGATGAGCGTGTTGTTTTCATTGACCGGATGCGGGTAAGCGACGGCCGGATCACGATTGACGGACCAACGACAATCCCCCAGAAACTCCCGTCCGGCGCACCGGCCACGGCAACTAACCGCTAATAAGCCGTAAATTAGTAAACAAAAAAGGCCCGTTGTCGTGCGCCAGGCGCATAACAACAGGCCTTTTTTTATCAGCCTTCGCCAACAGACTCAGTTAGTTTACGATCAGGTGATGCCGTGAACCGGATAGAGCATGGCTCTACCACTCTTCAACATCAGCTGTTTGTCAGAGCGTCTTCGTTGGCTGTTTCGGTGATCGGGTACCGGAAAATACCGGCCAACATGGCCCCGGAAGCAGGCATCGTTTCTTCATCGACCAGATACACCTTTCCACCGTATTCCTTGGTTTTCTTGGCGGCCTCATCGGTCAGTGAATAATTGTCGGGCGTTTGCTCCGGGTCGATTGTCAGCGTAAACGACTCGGCGTCGTAGGTTCCCCAGATATCCATGCCGGATTGTACGAACAGGGTATCGACCCCACCGCTCAGCGCCGTCATGACGACACTTTCGGAGTCGCTATCGCCCTGCCCGCGCGACATAAACAGCCCGTATTCTTCCTTACGATCCAGCCGTTCCTGCCGAAATCGGGGCTCCATCAACTCCCAGGCCTCGCCAGACAGTTCCAGCATATCACTGGCAGAATAGCTACCCGTCAGGTGTTTGTCGACAATGTGTGGGTAGTTACTGGCCTGTTTGTAAATCGAAATCAGGTAGTCGACGCCTGCCAGTAACAGCGGCAGCGGATGCTGATTCAGGATTGGGTCAATATCGGTGCTGAGCCGGTTGAAGAATTGCAGAATGCGCTCTTTGCGTTCCTCGTCGGATCCACTACCCTGCCCATGAAATATCGCACCTGCCTGCCCAAATCCGCTCCGGTGCTGAAGCTGCTTCTGATTTTCGTACTGCTCAATATCCTCCGTATAGGAAGCGTCGATATCGTCCGGCAGATCAATGGCCTGAATCGTTGACCGGGTCACGTCGAACAGGGCGATTTTCTTCAGGTTCAGCGCCAGCAGATAGAAGTGTCCGTCGTCGTTTAGTTCGGGAATAAGTGGCAGCAGATAAGGGCGTTCGCCGACGTGACATTGAGGTGCATCGATGGTCAGCGGCAACTTTATTATTTCTACCTCATCGTCGAAAATAAAGTAGGCAAGCATGTCCGACGAATGTTGCCAGAACGCCGAGTCGTCAAGCCGTCGAAAACCATCGGCCAGAAATGTCTCCGCGTCGGCCTGTGACATACTATGTTGGGCAATCAGGTTGTCGCGCACTTCTGTCAGCGCGTTTTTGAAGTGTAGTTTACTTGGGCGGTACCCATCCGTCGACTGACGTTCCGTTGGCGAATAGATAGATACGCATATGTTGGCAGACCGCTGTGCCAACTCATTAAATTGTTCTGAGGTGAAAAGTTTCATGGCGAACACATTGATTGTTGATAGATACTGGACTCGGATAGCGCCGTCTATTAGTCGATAAACTGACGACGTATTTTTTCGCCCGCTTCCCGCAGACTGCCCGACCAAGAAGCCGACCGGGCTTCGGCAAACAGATCGTTACCGGGAACACCCAACCGCCATCGCGCTATCTTGTTGTTATTGGGGTTAGTACCGTCTTCGCTTAAGTAAAAATCGGCGGCTACGATATCCTGCCGAAAACGCATAATCCGGCGCAGTTCGCGCTCTACATCGGCTACTAATTCGGGGGTCTCCGGGAAGCCAACCGTCTGAAGATCAATTTTAATATTATCCACGGAATAGTTCATATGTACTCAATTTAGGTTATCTGTATACCCTACCAACCCCGGCCCTTTTCTTTTGTTTAATCTTCTTTTAATCTTGATCTGAACGTATAGACCTGTGTAAACTACCTATTCGACCGGCCGAATCAGCTCTATCAAAAACGCTGGTCAGCAACAAACGACTCAGGCGACGGCGTATACATAGCCATTCATGCTCGTTGCTTATCGACTTGGTTTTCAAACAATTGATCAGAATATTCGACAGAACCTTAAGTGAATAGGGGTCAAAGTCGTATTTTGCTTTTCTTCGTAGTGCAGCCAAGGCTGTGACACCCAATCCTATACAACCAACACGATAGTTTATGCGTACTTATTTTTTACCCGTTGCCTTCTTGGCTTCCCTTCTTTTCCTATCGCCGGACAGCTCAGCTCAGTCGAGAAAGACAGCGAAAACGACCTTGGCTACCACTACCGACAGCGACAAGCAGGCCATTCTGACCGATCTGAACAAGCGGTTTTCGGAATACGCGGGTATCTCTAAACAGATCTGGGATTTTGCCGAGCTGGGTTATCAGGAAGAGAAAAGTTCGGCGCTGCTGGAAGAGCAGCTTCGCAAGGAAGGCTTCGACGTGAAAACGGGCGTCGCTGGTATTCCCACAGCCTTTGTCGCAACGTACGGATCGGGCAAACCAGTAATCGGTATTCTGGGTGAATACGATGCGCTGCCCGGCCTGGCCACCGAAGCCAAACCCGATTTCACACCCATCGCGGGGCAAAAAGGTGGCCATGGCTGTGGGCACAACCTGTTCGGCACCGCATCGGTAGCCGCTGCCACGGAGATCAAAGACTGGCTCAAACGGTCGGGGCACAGCGGCACGATCAAGATTTACGGCTGTCCGGCAGAAGAAGGCGGTTCAGGAAAGGTGTACATGGTTCGCGACGGATTGTTCGACGGCGTCGACGCGGTATTGCACTGGCACCCCGGCGACAAAAATGCGGCTGACGCCGGCACGTCGCTGGCCAACAAAAACGCTAAGTTTCGCTTTCGGGGCATTGCCGCCCACGCAGCGGCATCACCCGAACGGGGACGGTCGGCGCTCGACGGTGTGGAAGCAATGGACTATATGGTCAACCTGATGCGCGAGCATATTCCGCAGGATACGCGTATTCACTACGTCATCACCAAAGGCGGTGAA
>JAKONH010000072.1 GCA_022702045.1 Spirosomataceae bacterium | reverse complement strand
GGCGACTATACGTATCACGATTATGGGCTCGATTTATTGAATGCCTTTAGGGAAGGACGTACCACGGTACTGTCGGATAGTGCCAACGATGCCGGCCTGAACGAACGCGAGAAACAAGCCTATGTACAGTTGTCGTTGGGAGCGGCTGTCAACATACCGCTTCTGAGTGACGGACAACTGATTATGGTCCTGTTCGTGCATTACAGACAGGCGCATCGCTGGAGCAACGATGAACTCAGGTTGCTGGAGCAGGTCGCCGACCGGACCTGGCTGGCTATCGAGCGGGTGCAGGCCGAAGCCGCCTTGCGCCAGTCGGAGGAGCGATACCGCCAGTTGTCGGCTGATCTGGATACACAGGTTAATCGACGGACGCGAGAGTTGGCTATCTCCGTGGATAAGCTACGCCGGTCCAATGATAATCTGCAGCAGTTTGCCTATGTCGCCAGCCATGACTTGCAGGAGCCGCTGCGCAAAATTCAGCAATTTGGGAACCTGCTTCAGTTGCGTCAGCAGGACAAGCCCCTCGATACAGAATCGGCTACGTATATCGAGCGCATGCAATCGGCCGCCAGTCGTATGTCGACGCTGATCCGTGACCTGCTGACCTACGCCCGCATCGATACACATCGGGAGCCCAATCAGCCTGTTCCGCTGAGTGAGGTCATTACCGACGTACAGTCTACTCTGGAACTGGCGCTGGCGGAAACGGAGGCTACCGTAGACGTGGCTGCCTTACCGACGGTACCGGGCGACTTTTCGCAACTGAGCCAGCTGTTTCAGAATCTGCTGGGTAACGCGCTGAAGTTCCGCCGGCCCGATGCGATCCCCCATATCCAAATCCGGGCGGAGCGGGTCGATGCTGGGCAATTACCGACTTCGGTGCGTCCGGCCCATCCAACCGATTACTATTGCCGAATCGACGTGATCGACAACGGTATCGGTTTTGACCCAAAATACACCGACCGGATTTTTCAGGTTTTTCAGCGGCTGCACAGCAAGAGTCAGTACGCGGGTACGGGCATTGGGCTGGCCGTCTGCCAGAAAGTGGCGGCTAATCACGGTGGTGGTATTGCCGCACACAGCCAGCTAAGCGAGGGGACAACGTTCAGCGTTTACCTTCCTGCCGACTGACGACTGCTCTGGTTGGGGCTGTGTTCTGCTTGCCCGATTGCGACAAGCTTACGTTGTCGGGGGTAGAGTCGCCATGGAAAACCAGTAGTCCCGCAGTAATTGTACGTAGTTGACCCAGCCTGTAAGAGAATCTGGCTTCTGGGTGTACGCGACAGCGCCTACTTCATAGGCCCGGCTAATGTCCGGTTCGGCAGCCGAACCGGTAAACATAACAACGGGAATGCCTTTCGCCTGGGGATGCTGCCGAATCTGGGCTAACAGATCCAGGCCGTTGGTGGGCGCGTGCAGATCGATGTCGAGCAGAACCAGTTGCGGTCGTGCCTTAGCCGCATCGTCAACATAATCAAGTGTTTCCTGGGGACTATTGCAACTGGCAAACGTAGCTTGGGGAAAATGTTGACGGCCCACTCGTTGCAGCATGTCGATGACCGGTGGCTCGTCATCGACCAACAAAATCAAAACAGAATTGGCATTCATAATCAAGTACTAGGGAGCCGGTATGCTCAAGGTGCGGTTTGAAAAAGCCGAGTAGTACCACCAATTGACCGGGCAATTTACGACTGAGTCCGCAATTGGCTGTCACATGCTATGGCGAACAGCTACACTTGTACCCTACTTACCAGTTAGTTTGCCGACTAAACAGGCGTCTCGATCGTGCAGAACGTATGGCTATAAACGACTAATTCGTCTGTCTGCACCCGGCCGGCCGGGTGCAGACAGACGAATTAGTACAACTATCGCTAGCAATGAAAACCGTAACGAATCAGGCCCGGAAAGGAGTCGTGTACCCGGTTTAGCTGCCACTGATCGGCGAGCCAAACAGACCGACTGCCAGTTCCAGCCAAATTAGGCAAAGCAAGAGTAGTAAACCGCCACAGACAACCAGCCTGTGCGTAGTTTTCCGGATGTTTTGCAGACTAAATTCACAGGTAATCCCCGTACCGAACAGCAGAAAGCCCGCTATGGCGAAATCTGATAAACTCCAGTTTACTTCACTGGTGAACTGCATCGCCACCAATGGTATCGCCAGCAAACCAGTTATAACGAGTAGGATAATAGAAAAACGTTTGGTCGGAAGATGCATAACAGGGGGTTTGTTTTTATTAAAGTACTTTGTGTTTCAAAGTAAAAGATTCCTTTCCAGATAGTCAAGACATCTTAGTCAATAAGTACGGAAGCAGAAACCGTTCAGCGTTTTTTTTATTAAGCTACTGATGAACTGATTGATGTTGTACATGCCTGAATAAAAGAAACGAGGCTATCCAACCTAGGTAGCCTCGTTTCTTTTATTCAGGCATGTCGCCTACAGCATCGAATGGTCGATAGGCTTAAAATCCGTACCGCACACCCAACTGAAACTGGTAAGGGTTACCGCTCAAATTCGATACACCCGCGTTAGTGTTCACGCTATACTTGTAGTTGTTCGTCGTTGGATCGAAGCCCGACCGGACCAGCAGCGACGTAGCGCCCAGCGCGTGGTTGATGCCCCACGCTTTGTTGAGCAGGTTAGCCGTGTTGAATAGGTCGCCTGACAGTTCGAGGTACTGATTGCGGAACGTTTTGACTTTGTAGGTCAAACGCAGATCAAGGGTTCCGTAAAATGGGTTCACCCCGCCGTTACGTTCGGCAATCTTCCCGAAGCTGTTCCGAATGTAATCCTTCGCGCTGTTTTCTACGTTGGGATTATTCAGAATCGTGTTGATGCCGTCTCTCAAATACTGCGGTGTTTCACCATTGTTGGGGTCATAAACGAACGCCAGATCGTTGGTCTCTACAAAGTCGCCGTTAATGTTGCCGTTGACCACCATCGAGTAGCGCGTACCACTTAGACCCGAGAAGCGGAAGCCCATGTTGAAACCGTGAAAGGTAGGTGTGTTACCGTAGACGACGATCTTGGTCCGGAACTGATTGTCGGAGTAGTTCATCTGATTGAGCACGCGCGGATCGCCTGCCGTGTACTGCACCAGCGTGGCCGTATTGGCTACGTTCCCGTTGTACGACGTATTATCTTTCGTGTCGTTCCAGGTGTACGAGAACGCAATCTCACCGTCCTTGAAGTACCGGTAGTTTCCGTCAACCACAACCGCCATCTGATCAACTTTACCCAGACTGCCCAGTTCCAGCACCCGGCCTACTTCGGTTGTTTTCCGCCCTAGGGTCCAGTTCTGCGATCCGTTAGACGTCAAAATAGACGAGGCTGGCACATATACCGGGCGGTTGGCTTCCTGCGACAGGGTGAAGAAAGGCTGATCCACCATGTTTTTGTCCGTGTACGTGTAGTTGTTACGAGCAAACGACATGTATCCCGCAATGCTCATCCGGAAGTTGGGGCTGAAGAAGTGGCTGTACGACCCGTTGACTTTGTACACAGTTGGTACCTTCGCGTCTTTGCCATTCATGTTAATCGTGTACAGCTTGGGCACGTTGGGGTTGTTAATCAGGTCCATGCCCGGTGCGGAAGCCGGATTAGCCCGATACGCCGGGAAGTTAGGTGTCGGAACCAGATTGCCGGTTACGTCGATGCTAGCGATGCGACTACCGTCGAAAACCATGTTGTTGATCATTGAATACGGGTTGAGGGCCGATCCCAGGATGCCACCGCCCAGGCGGATGATATCGCGGCCATCCTGACGAATGTCCCAGGTTGCCTGAATGCGCGGTTGTACCTGCAACGTCGCCAGTTTGTTATCCGTCCGTAGCCCCAGCGTATTAAACACGGTCTGATTGAACGTAGGTTTGGTCAGGTAGTTGGTGTAGTCAACCCGGATACCTGCCGTGACGTTCAGGCCGGGGGCTACCGTCGTTTGTGCCTGCGCGTAGATGTTCGGCACCAGTACATTGAATTTGACATTAGGCGTGCTGGTGAGGTAAACGTCGCGCGTGAACCGGAACGGGGCCAGATTATCGAACGCGGTCAGGCCTGTGTACCAGAACCGGCCGTTGGTTTCGCTACCATAAATGGAGTTCTGATTGCTGAAGGTCAGCCCGCCACCAAATGTGAAGTTGAACCGGTTGGTGTTCACATACACGTTGTCGACCAGTTGAACGAGGTGGTTGTTGAAGTAATCGCCCCCATACCGCTGACCGCCCAGCTGAATGTTTGTGTACAGCGTCTTCGTCGAATCGGTCGGGTTGACAGACGCCACGTTCGCAACGGTAGCCCGTGGGATATTGGCTGCGGGCAACTGTGGATTGGCGTACATCTGGTTGTATTCCCAAAAATGCTGAAGCTTCAGCTCATTCGTCACCTTCGGACTGATCGTAGTCCGGAGCGAAGCCAGCAAGCTATTGTTGGCACTCTTACGGGTGCTGTACACCTCGTACATATTGATCGTCGTATTGTCGTTGTCCGACTGATTGTCCAAGTCGTATATGTAGTTGTCGCGGATGGTCAGCAGGTTTTTGGCGTTGATCTGCCAGTCGATCCGGCCAAACAGGGCTTGCGTGTTTTTGAAGCGGGTAAACTGACCGAACTGGGGTTCGTTCCCAACACCGTATTTGCTGCGGGCAATGCTCAGAAACTTGTCTTCCGTGGCTTGGGTAACGTTGTAGCGCAGCGCGTCGGCGGTCGATTGAATCGGCGCAATCAACAGCGGTTGCGTACTGGCCTGCCGGTCCCAGGCAACAAAGAAATGAAGCTTGTCTTTGATAATAGGGCCACCCAGCGAGAAGCCATACTGCGCTGTGTTGAACGGCAGATTTCGGGGCTGCTGATTGAGCCCGTACGGACTCGATAGTCCGCTTGTTCTCAAGAAGTTAAAGGCACTCCCGCTGAGTTTGTTCGTACCCGATTTGGTCACCGTACTGATGGTGCCACCACCGGCGTTTCCGTACGTAACATCGTATTGATTGGTCACGACCTGAAATTCGCGAACGGCCTCCATCGTGATCGAATAAGCGCCCGACGGTTGCCCGCCGGCAATCGTGCTTCGTGCGGCCATCCCATCGATGGTAAAGTTTGTGGCCGAGCCCAATTGGCCCCCCAGACTGTTGCCGGTACTCAGGGGCGACAGGTCTGACAGTGTCGAGAAATTCCGTCCGTTGACGGGAAGGCGGTTGATGTCTTTGGCCGTAACCGCCGTCGACGTACCGATATTTTCGATCTTGTTTGTCAGCGAGTTACTAACAATGTCAACGGCTGCCAGTTCGTTGGCATTGTCGACCAGTTTGAAGCTAACGCGCAGCAGGTCACCCTGGTTGAGTGAAAACCCGGTTTGTGTCTGCGTCGCCATACCGATAAACTGAACGGTAACGGAATAGGGCGAGCCCAACGGCAGTTCTTTCAGACGGAATTCGCCTTTCTCGTTGGTTACCGTACCGGCTTTGAAACCGGTCGATTCATTTTTGACCTGGACTGTCGCCATTTCCAGCGGCTGTCCGGCCTGATCGCTTACCTTTCCATAAATGCCCGCGAGGTTTGTCTGGGCCTTTGCCAGGTAACCGGCAAAGAGGAGAAGTACAATAATAAGGTTTGTAAAATTACGCATCACCTGGGTAGTTAAATACCCACAAAGGTGCCTATCCAAGATTGCCCAGGTATGACGTATACATTACCATATTTTAAATTAAATAGGGTTTTTGTGGCCGTAATGTGACAGGCTTATGAAGTATATAGCACTACGATGAGCAAACGTTGTGTCAGGCAATAGCAACAAGAAAAAGTACAAAAATGCCAGCCTGCATATGGAAGCAGACTGGCGTATCAATGGGCTAGCGGTGCAGTTTTCGTTTGCGCAGGTAGGCGATCAGTTCGGCGGGCCGGTCGGTTTGAATCATCGTCGCGCCGTGGTCGATCAGCCAGCCCCAGCCGTCGTCGGGTTGGCCTTCTTCAACGCTTCGTTCGTCGTCGTGTCCCGCGTCCTGACTTGCCCATAGGCTATTGAGCCAGAGTTTAGATCCCGTCTGCGAAATCGTCTGGTAGTTTGACTTGACCAGCGCGCTGTCAGTGCTGAAATTCAACTCATAGGCAACGGGCCGTAGGTTAGTCTCGTACGCCTGAATCGACGCTTGAGCGTTGGCTTTGCCCATGTTGATGATGGGCATGTACGCCAGATTACCCCCCAGCAGCGCACCGTTTTCGGTTTTCACTTCCTCGTAGGTCTTATACGACTTGATGATCGCGTGGTCGACGGTTCCAGTTTTGACCAGTACGTCGTAGGCATCTTTGCAGTAGTCATAGCCCTTGTCGATATTGATCATGACGCGTCCTTTGGCCGTGTTCATGCAGTCCTCGAAGGTTGGGATGTGCTGACGCGTGGGGCCGCCGTGCTCATTTTTAAGGGTTAGCTTTTGCAGCTCGGCCCAGGTATAGTCGGCGGGTTTGCCGTGGCCCGACGTCGTCCGGTCGATGGTTTCGTCGTGCATCAGAATCAGTACGCCGTCTTTCGTTTTCTTCAGGTCGATTTCGACGACATCGACGCCCATGGCAATGGCGCTTTCAATCGCCCGAACCGAGTTTTCGGGGTTGCTGCGCCAGTCGCCCCGGTGGGCCACCACGAGTACCTGTCTACTTTTTGGGTCGTGCAACTGACGAATAATCGGATCGACGGGGCGCGACTGGGCCAGAACCGGGCTAGCCAGCGTCATACCGGCCATAAGCGTAAAAAAATAGGTTTTGATTGCGTTAGCGGTTGCCATAGAAAAATGAACGTTAGGTAAATGATGCCATCAATGCGCTGCGTAGGGGCCGAGCCAGCGCAGCACTCGCAGCGCTGGTTGAGTGTCGTCCAGTACCCCAACCCAGAATTGCTGACCGCCGGGCAGAACCCGAATCAGCACGTGCCCTTCGGTACTCCGGTAACTTTTCTGCAGCCACGGCCCCAGATACGCCAGCGTTTCAGGTAGTAGATGCAGGGCAAAGACATACCGCTGCTGGCCGGTCGATTCCAGTCGATGCATTACGTCCTGGCCGGGCTGGTCAGAGCACCAGGCCTGTTGCACCGCGACGCGTGGGTTGAGTGTTTGAAGAAAGGTTTCGTTCGACGCATCGCGGTTACCGTGGTGGTTCAATGTCATGGCTTCGACCGGCCCCACGGCCTTTGCCATGGGCGTTTCGGTATCGAACCAGTGGGGTAAGCCATAGCCCCGAAGTCCCGTATTGTCGGCACCCGTGAAATAGTCGAATGGGCCATAGCTGAACTTGAGGGCTACGCACAGCGGGTTTTCGTTGAACCGACCCTGCGCATCGAGTACTGAATCGGCGGTAAAATGTGTCTTGGTTTGTTCGGCTGTGCCGGTCCAGATCGTGCCATTTACTTTCACCGCCCGCACTCGAAAATTAGTGCTGGTGTTGGGCTGCTGCCGACATACGATCTGCTGTTCGCTGCCTGCCCGTAGCATCGTTACCTGACTACCCTGCCTGACTCTGGCATCGACGAATGTCAAGTAATTCAGAAACGTGCTTTCGTCACCGCCATAGAAGCGACGTAGATCAGTCGGGAAATCGTAGGCCGGATAGCCCCGGTCGAGGAGGGTGCCGACGGGGAGTAGGCTGCCTACTTCGGTAACGCCCGTCTGCCGGTACGACTGACCGGGCGCTGGCTTCGATCGTTCGCTCAGCTCACCGTAATGGTCGCCGTGAAAATGCGATACAAGCAGGTAATCGAGCCGGGGTTGCCGACCAACGGGCATTGTCTGCCGAATGTACTCGACAATCCATTGGCCAGCGGTTTTCGACTCGTTGGGTCGGGCCGGAGCCACTTTCAGGGGTGCATTTTTGCGCAGGAATGGTCCCGGATTCAGATCACCCGCGTCGAGTAGCAGGGTAGTGCCATCAGGAAAAACAAAGAACGTGCTGTTGCCCCGCCCCGTGTTGATGTGGTGAATATCGAAATAGCCCGGCTGCCAGCGTAGCGTCGTATCGGCAACCGTCTGCGCCGAAAGGGGAAGACTTATCAGCAAGCCAGCGATGAGAAAGAGTGCTTTCATTGGTACGAAAAGAACCCCACAGCAACTACTGTGGGGTTGTCGCTACTAATCAATACCCCGGATTCTGCTTGATGCTGGGGTCGGTGTTGATCTGATTTTGCGGGATAGGCATCAACAGATTGTTGCTGGTGATGGTGATCTGAATGTTGTTGGCGGCAAACCAGCTGTTCATTACCGATACAGCGTTTCCCGATCGTAGCAGGTCGAACCAGCGGTGACCTTCGCCCACCAGTTCAAGCCGCCGTTCGAAGTCGATGGCCGACCGCAAGTCGCTTTGCGTCGTGGCGGTTGCGTTGGATAAGCCAGCGCGGTTCCGAATCAGATTGAGATTTGTGCTGGCATCACTGGTGTTGCCTAGTTCGTTCTGCACTTCGGCCAGCATCAGCAGCACGTCGGCGTACCGCAGCACGACAAAATCGCTGCCGCCGTCGGTAATGGCGGTTGTGGGTTGCGTCAGCTTTTTGCTCCAGGGAATACCGGCTGATGTCGCAGTCAGGTACGCACTTTTCCGTTTGTCGGCACTATTGTATACTGCATAAAGGCTTTTGGTTGGCAGGTCGTGCCCCTTTGCGCCTGATACCGTACCCGACGGACTGAATTGCTGAAACATGGTGCTACCCTCGGTGTTGCCGTTGATGCCTGATGCAAACTGC
>JAKONH010000022.1 GCA_022702045.1 Spirosomataceae bacterium | reverse complement strand
GGTCTTGCAGGCCGTGAAGGCAACCGACAGACCAACAACCCCCAGACTCAGCGTGGCTATTCGTTTAAACATGGTGCTCGACTTCTTCAGTTAATGGCATTTCCTCTTCACCCCGGATCAGCTTCCGGCCATCGGCCAGGTGAGCGAAGATGTAATACAGACCGGGGATAATGACGACCCCGAAAATGGTTCCGAACAGCATCCCGCCCAGGGCCGACGCGCCGATGGTCCGGTTACCGATCGCACCGGCACCCGTGGCAATGATCAGCGGAATCAGACCAGCGACGAAGGCGAACGAGTTCATCAGAATCGGACGGAAACGAACCTTAGCTCCTTCAATGGCTGCGTTCAGGATGGTAGCACCCTCCGCTCGTTTCTGCACGGCGAATTCCACGATCAGTACGGCGTTTTTACCGAGCAGACCGATAAGCATGATCAGACCAATCTGAGCATAGATGTTATTTTCCAACCCCATCAGCTTCAGCGTGAAGAACGAACCAAAGATCCCGACCGGCAGCGAGAACAGAACCGCCAACGGAATGATGAAGCTTTCATACTGTGCCGCCAGTACCATGTATACGAAGGCGATGACGATCAGGAACACGTACAGCGACTCGTTACCCCGGATCGACTCGTCGTACGACAAGCCTTCGAACGCAACGTCGTATCCTTTCGGCAACGTCTTGGCCGCTACTTCGCGGATGGCTGCGATGGCGTCGGCGGTAGTATATCCTTTAGCCGGCAGCCCCTGAATAGCCGACGAGTTGTACAGGTTGAAGCGGGTAATCTCGTTCGGACCCTGTCCTTTTTTCAACCTCATGAAGGCCGAGTACGGCACCATTTCCCCAGCGTCGTTTTTCACGAACAGGTTTAGCAGGTCAGTCGGTAACCGGCGTAAGCTGGGGTCCGACTGGACATACACCTTGAAGAACTGGTTGTACTTGATGAACCCCTGTTCGTAGGTACTACCAATCATAATGTTCAGGTTGTCCATCGCCTTACCAATCGACACACCCTTCTGCATGGCCAGCTGATTGTCGATTTCCAGTTCATACTGCGGATAGTTGGCCGCGAAGAAGGTAAACAGACCTGTCAGTTCAGGGCGTTTGGCTAGGTTCGCCATAAACTCCTTGTTGACTTTATCGAACTCGCGGTAGTCGGTATCCGTGTTTTTATCGAGCATACGCATCGAGAAACCGCCGGATGTACCAAAGCCTGGGATAGCTGGTGGTTCGAAGAATTCGATGGTCGCGCCGAGATTGCGGGTTTTGCCTTCCAGCTCTTCCATAATCTCTTTCACGTTCTTATCCCGCTCCGACCACGTTTTGAGGTTGATCAGACAGGTACCAGCGTTAGAGCCCCGGCCTTCGGTCATGATCTCATAACCGGCCAGCGACGATACGGATTCGATACCTGGCACTTCTTCACAAATCTTCTGCAACCGCCGTGATACCTGGTTCGTTTGTTCCAGCGTCGAGCCCGGCGGGGTCTGGATGATGGCGTAGATCGTACTCTGGTCTTCGTTCGGAATGAAACCCGCCGGCAGCACCTGATTTTCCAGGAAGATACCCGCACAGAAAGCCCCCAGAATTACGAACGTCAGCACGCGCCGGTTTACGATCAGCCGAAGAATACCCACGTACCAGCCGGTCATCTTGTCGAAGCCCCGGTTGAAGCTGTCGATGGCGCGGGTCAGTACGTTTTTCTTCTGCGGGTGACCATGGTGATTTTTCAGCAGCATGGCGCACAGTACCGGCGTCAGCGTCAGGGCGATCAGGGCCGAAATGACGATCGAGCTGGCCATCGTGATCGAGAACTGCCGGTAGAACGTACCGACCGGACCAGTCATGAACGATATCGGCAGGAACACCGACACCATGACAAGGGTGATGGCGATGATAGCGCCACTAATCTCAGACAGCACCTGCTTGACGGCTCCGAATGGCGTCAGATACGGCTTTTCCTCCATCTTGGCGTGCACGGACTCGACCACCACAATGGCATCATCGACCACGATACCAATCGCCAGTACAAGCGCAAAGAGGGTAATCAGGTTGATCGACAGGCCGAATCCCTGTATCACAAAGAAGGCTCCGATCAACGATACCGGCACCGCCAGAATCGGGATCAACGTCGATCGCCAGTCGCCTAGGAACAGGAACACGACCAGGGCCACCAGGATAAAGGCGTCCCGCAGCGTATCGATAACCTGTTCGATCGACGCGTCAAGGAATTTCGATACGTCATAGCTGATTTTGTAGTCGACACCCGGCGGGAACGACTGTTTCATCACTTCCAGCTTTTCTTTTACTTCCTCAATTACGTCGCTGGCGTTACTACCGTAGTTCTGACGAAGGACGATAGC
Organism: Spirosomataceae bacterium; assembly: GCA_022702045.1. Lineage (GTDB taxonomy): Bacteria > Bacteroidota > Bacteroidia > Cytophagales > Spirosomataceae > Spirosoma. The sequence goes on along the minus strand of JAKONH010000022.1, from coordinate 3,051 downwards.
TGCCGACGGATGACCGTCGAGGTTCGAGTAGATGTTAACGAATTCACTCCCCAGTTCGACACGGGCAATATCGCGCAGGTGAATGCTTTCCCCGGCGGAATTGGCCCGGATAATGATCCCTTCATATTCCTTCGGATCGCTGTACCGGCCTTTATAAGTCAGTACGTATTCCAACGACTGGGCAGCAATACCGGAGCTTTGCCCCAGACGACCCGGCCGACCGATGATGCTCTGCTCGCCCATAGCTTTCATCACTTCATCGACTGAAATGTTGTAAGCCCGCATACGGTCGGGGTTCAACCACACCCGCATGGCGTACCGGCGGCTACCCAGAATCTGCGCCCGGGCAATACCCTTCGTCCGCTGGATTTCAGGGATCATCTTCACCGTCGCGTAGTTGAACAGAAACTTCTCGTCAATCCCTTTCGCAGTCGAATAGAGGTTGACGTACATCAACATACTGGGCTGAATCGGCGTGATGATAACGCCTTCCCGCTGCACGAGTTCGGGCAGCAGCGGCATGACCTGGTCGACACGCGTTTTCACCCGAACGACCGCATCGTTGGGGTCCGTACCGGGTTCGAAGATGATCCGCAGGGTCGCTTCGCCGGCACTCGTCGCGTCGGTAGCGATATAGCGCATGTCCTGCACCCCGTTGAGAGCCTGTTCGAGCGTAATCAGCGTCGACTTAACCAGTACGTCGGCACTCGATCCGGGATAGTCGATAAAGATGTTGACCGTGGTAGGTGCGATATCCGGAAACTGCGAAATGGGCAGTTTCTTGATCGCCAGTACCCCGACAAAGACGATCATGACCGAGATCACAATCGCAAACACGGGTCTCTTGATGAATTTTGTGAACATGTCTTCTGGTTTTAGACGGACTGATTATTCGGCGTACAGACCCAGGTTCGAGATTACACTTTGTGGCTTCTCGAATTTGTATTTGATCGGTTCATTCTCTTTCACCTGACGCAGCCCCTCCAGCAGGATCTTGTCGTCTTTATTCAGCCCGGAACTAACCACGAAGATGTGGGGCATTTCTGCGGCTATCTTGATTTCCCGCGACCGTACTTTGTTGTCTTTGCCAATGACATAGACGTATTTTTTCTCTAGTACTTCGAAGGTGGCTTTCTGCGGAATCAGCAGGGCATTACGGATCGGCACTTTCATTTCGACATTACCCGTTTCGCCGTGCCGCAGCAGTCCTTTCGGGTTGGGGAAGGTAGCCCGGAACTGAATGTTACCTGTCGTGTTATCGAAATCGGCTTCGATAGTCTGCACTTTGCCCGGATACGGAAACAGTTTGTTGTTGGCCATTTTCAGCCCGACGCTGTTCAGATTGGCCTCACTGGTTTTATCTTTCAAATCCAGGTATTCAGCTTCCGGCACGTTGAAGTATACCCACATCTGACTGTTGTCGGACAAGGTAGTAAGCAGGTCGCCTTCGTCAACGAGGCTACCGAGCCGCACCTGAAAACGGTCCATCATCCCACTGAACGGTGCCTTGATCTTGGTGAAGCCCAGGTGAACTTCCGCCAGCGACACATCGGCTTTGGCCTTGCTGAATTTGGCATTGGCCATGGCCAGTTCCGTCGGCGCTACAATCTTGCTGTCGGCAAGTTTTTTGGTATTCTGGTACTCGATGTCAGCGTAGTTGGCTTCGGCCTGCGCTTTCTGCAATTCGGCTTCGTACAGCTTGGGCATAATCTGAAACATCGCCTGCCCCTGATTGACGAACTGCCCTTCATCGACATAGATGTTTTGAATATACCCCCGTTGCTGCGCGCGCATTTCGATGTGACGAATCGCCCGGACCTGACCGACGTATTCTTTGGTAATTGTCGTATCTTTCAGAAGAGGGCCTGTCACCTGATATTCAACAGCTTCCGCTTTTTCCTCTTCTTTCTTCGCGCAGCTTGCCAGGCACAGGACAGCACCAAGACTCATGAGCACAAGACTTCGTTTCATAATGGTTGTATGTTGAAAGGTGGACGTTACCACGGTAGTAGGGTATTATATTGGTTTATTGACTGGATTGGTACTGAGGATTTGCTGAAAACTACCGGTCGAGTGGGGTTCGCTGAACGGCGATAGCCTGGCCGGGCGAAACCTGCCCCGGTGGCGCGTTGGGGGCCTGTGCCATGCGCAAAATCAAACTATCTTTCTGCTCATTGGACCGTCGGCATTCCGAGAGTTCCTGCTGCCAGACCAAACTGTCGATTGGCTGATAGGTGCTGTTCAACTCTGATGCGCGCATACGTTGCAGGTGACTTTGTTGGTACAGCAAAAACCCGTTGAACACCAGCGAGAGCGCCAGTGCCAGTCCAAAGCCGTAAAGCAAAATCGAGTCGGGCCGTTTGGCAGGGACGTTTCGGACTTGCATAACCTTGTATCGGTGCTGAGTTGACACAAAGGAATGACTGGAATATTAAAACGGTTTGAGAAGGAAATTAGAAGATATTAGAACGAGCCACCTCCGTCGATTGGCCGTTTCAGCTGTTTTAGGCCTATAGACATCCTGTCGATAGGTACTACCGCATAAATTAGACCAGCACGCGGTCATCCTTCCCTATTAAAATCCTACTTTATAGTTTTATATAACTAACGAGCTTGAGAAACGGAGTAAGTCGGCTTAACACACATACCTTATTCTCATCCTCGTCTTATTAAGCGTTTTTTAATAATGGTGTACAAGGCACTAAGTGCCTGAAGATGATCAGACAACTTCAGTGAACGAGTTGCTTACATCGCTTGCACTCTTTACCTACCAGGCTATTCCCAGTCTGCGCGAAACGATTACCCTACTTGTCCGCCCCACCCACGTCGACCAAGAGACGACTATCTAAAACAGCAATGCAAGAATCAGTGGTAATGTCAACAGGCCTACGACGAGCGTAAATCGCTTCATTGGCCCTGATTTCTGCCAACCTGACAAGGATATGACAACTACGATCGACAGTATGCCAACAAGGAAAGAAAGTGCACCAACAAGTCTGGGAATCAGCAAATCGCTTCCAGTCACTTTGGTTGGAAAGCCTTGACTCGTCA
>JAKONH010000376.1 GCA_022702045.1 Spirosomataceae bacterium | reverse complement strand
ACGTTCACGACGATGCCTTTTTTTAAAGCAGATTCACGTCTGACACCATCTGGTCTACTTGGCCCCGTAAAGCTGTTTACAGTCCAGTAACCTACATAGCGACCGAAAACGCAGGGCAATCGGTTATTGGATTTGCAACAGTTGACTGGAGAGGTTTTAGACTCATTTGGCGACGTTAATGTCTCGTTACAGGATGCAGCCACCCTGGCTGAATGTATGGTCAACGCATCTGGCCGGTGTGATTCCATTTTAGCGTTGTTACACGACCACTCCCTGCGGTTAACTACCGTTCGGCAGATGGTGCAGTCAGGACAATCCTTTAGCCGGTCTTTCGGTCGATAACTGTAAAACTAAAGGTTTTGCTACAGTCTAAATCAAGGATTACATCATATCGTAGGTGACTGCATGACCTAGATAGAAATAAAAAAACTGCGTCTCGCAAAAACGCTCCTGCTTGAGCCAAAAAGAACCTCGTGAATCTGTCGCTTAAATGAGGTAAACGAACCGCTTACTCAGTACTCCTGAATCTCATTATTGCTGAAATCCGTTAATCATTTTGGAACACCGCCTCAACCCAAAGGTCAAACTCATACGAGATCGTTAAAGCTATCGACCTAGCAGGCTGGTCGCCTTCAAACTAGCGCTCAGACTAGGCCAAACGGTGGGGTGGAAGTGACCGTCCTGTTCCACAATGGAGTATTGTAAACCGGCTTGCTTAGCGTGGTCGAAAAGACGTTTGTAATCAATACTACCCATACCAACCTCTGTATTGGCGGTGCGATCCTGTTTGTCCATATCCTTGACGTGCCAGATGGGAAAACGCCCCGGGTACTTTTGGATATACGTTAGGGGATCCACCTTCATGCGAGTAAACCAATACAGCTCCATCTCCATAATCATCAGCTTAGGGTCGATCTGTTTGAGGAACATCTCGTAGGGCACTACCCCCTCAAAGGTCTCAAAATCATATCCATGGTTGTGATAGCCGAACTGCACCCCATGTTTTTGACATAACTCGCCTAACCGGGTATACTCGTCTACCGCCCGCTTAGTGGTTTCCAAATTCGTCAGCTCGTTATAGGGAACGATCATATACTGGAGCCCCAGTGTAGCGGCCTCGGTGATTGAGCGTTCTGCCGTTTTGCCCAGATTGAAATGAGCGGCAAATAGAGTCATGCCCAAGTCGCGGGCTATATTGGTAAACTCGGCGGGTTTGAGTCCAAAATAGATTCCTTTTTCACCCTGATAGGATTCAAGCCGTGTAAAGCCAATGGCTGCCAGTTGCTTCAAGGTGCCCACCGGATCTTGGTTCATCCAGTCCCGAACGGTATAGAGCTGAATGCCAATGGGGTACTTGTCCTTTACCTGGACAGCGAAAGTAGGCAGTCCGATGGCCAATGCTCCGGCTGCCACCAGGAAGTCTCGACGTGAAAGCATGAGGTAACGCGGGGGAGAAGAGTGCTGATAAGGAAAGCTTGTTAGGCCCTTATTCCTACCCGTACGATAAACGTAAACAGGCGTTGGCATGGGATTCTACCCGGAGTTAAACAGTTATTGGTAATAATTGTCTCTCTAAAGGCTACACCATAAGACGGAAGAGTGCTCAGTCGACACCTCAATTTTTTAGCGTTATAAGAACTAGTATTTAGCGCCCGTAGCATACTCAGAACCAATAAAATACGTATAATTATAGTAGACTAATTCCACCAGTAACCCACTTAGTAGCAGGCAATAGTAGACAAAGGTTAGGGGGGCTTTAGCCAGTCAATGCACGTTTGATCTGGAAAAAATGAACAGATTATGTCCCTGTTAGCTGATCCAGCTAAGTATGGTGGGGGCGTTCACTGGCAACGCCCAGAATATTGCCGGCTATTGGCAAGGCGTTGAGTATGATACAAACGGACTGGCTAATTTCTCGCCTACCTGACCATCACCCAACAGGGTAGCGGCTTCAGCGGCTACTATTTTCAGACGCTGCCCAAACAACCGCAGTACAATGCCTTATATGCCGTTGAACAGGGCCAGGTCGCCAACGACCAGGGATCCTTTGTGATCAATACCCCCATTCGCCAGACCAAATTCGATGCTGGCTACTGGTGCACGGGGCGTATCAACTTCGAGTACGATGCTGCCCGCCAGCGGCTACTGGGACAAGCTACATTCAATGAACCCGGCTGCACGCCCTCAGTCATCGAACTCTACCGGGCTAAAACAAACCTCAAACCCTTGTACTGCCCCGCCCAGCCTCAACCGCTGACTGCTTACGGCTTCGATGTACGCTGGTATGCCGATGACGATCGGCAAGTACTCCTCCACCGGGGCAACACCTACCAACCGACCCTGGACTCGACCACCACGCTGTACATCACCCAAAGCCTGTTTGATACTGAGTCGCCACCGGTCCCCCTAGTGGTGGCGGTCGCTAAATTAGCCATTACCAGTCCAGCCCTACTGGAGGCTCCCTGCCGGCCGGGACCGGTTCAATTTAACGTCAGCGCGGTTGGCCGCCCACCCTTGTACAGCTGGATGGGCAGCCTCGGCAGCAGAGCCCCGTGCTGGTGCTCGACAAACCAGTTAGCTATTCGCTTAGCGTTCAAGATAGCCTAGGCTG
>JAKONH010000004.1 GCA_022702045.1 Spirosomataceae bacterium | reverse complement strand
GGGGGGGGGGGGGGGGGGGGGGGGGGGGGGGTGGGTGGGGATCACCGCGTTGGGTTGATACTGCCGTACCGTCGCCACAAAGCCAGGCCAGTCATAGACCTGCTTTTTGCCGTTGGGGCCTTCGCCGTTCGCGCCATCAAACCACACTTCATACACGTCGCCGTACTGAGTCAGCACTTCTTTGAGCGTGTTTTTGAAAATTTCATTGTATTCGGGCGTGCCATTGGCGGGGTGGTTGCGGTCCCAGGGCGACAGGTAGACGCCGAACTTCAGGCCGTATTCCTTGCAGGCGGCCGACAGCTCTTTCAACACATCGCCTTTCCCGTTTCGCCATTTGCTGTTTTTGACGGAGTGCTCGGCGTATTTCGATGGCCACAGGCAGAAGCCGTCGTGGTGTTTTGCCGTGATGACGATACCTTCCATACCCGCCTGTTTCGCCGTCCGTGCCCACTGCCGACAGTCGAGTTGCGTGGGGTTGAAGTCGTCCGGTTTTTCCGTGCCATGGCCCCATTCCTCGTTGGTGAACGTATTCATGTTGAAATGGACGAAGGCATAGTACTTCATCTTGTGCCACGTGAGCTGACGCGGTGATGGCGTGGCACCGTATGGGGCCGGGGTTTGTGCAAAAGTCAGCCACGACAGACTGAGCAGCAGGACGCTAAAAAGAAACCGCATGAATTGGCAGGGTGAGTAGAAACTGTAAAAGCAGGATCGGCCAATAGATATATCGTACGTTGGCCAGAATCCATTGCCGAAAGATACTACTTTAAAAATTTTTAAAAACTATCTATGGTTGAAATGTATAGCACCGTTAACTATGCCTAAACAAAAAGCCTGTTACGCTGATGGGTAACAGGCTTCTGTTGGGATCGAGCTTACCAGCCATGAGAACGGAGGGGGAGCATTGCCAGGCGGGCTACCGACGATGCCAGCGCAGGCGTGTGCTGATGTTAGGCGATGTCACGCATTGTCCAGTACGTTTTGTAGCGTTCTGGCAAATGCCTTGTCGTTGGGGGGATCGAACATGCTGTTATGGTTTCCGGGTATTTCATGCACGGTAACACCGTTGAGGGCGAACGGTTTCCAGCCGAGAAACTCAACATCATGCATGTAAAAAATTCGCTCTTTTGCCCGGAACAGGTCGACACGAACCGGATGTGGAATCATCACGTAACTGGCATAGGCCGCCTGGCTCTTCTGATATACTTCGTAATAGTTACCCAAAAAGACTTTGAGGTGATCTTCGTTGTATTTTACCCGTCGGTAGAGCTGCTTGATTTTTCGTTTTAACGACTCTTTTTTGACAAGGAACGTGTGTTGAGGATCGTCTTTAAACTGGGCTAATACGTAGAATTTTGTTTTTAACGAAACCAGCATGTTGCTGCTCATTTTTCGTAGCCAGGAATCATACGCCTTTGCCTCGTAAATGTATGTGTCGAACATCGCTACCAATTTCACCGATTTGCCGCGGGCTGTCAATTGCCTGCTCATCTCGTAGGCAATGACGCCACCGAACGAGAAACCAGCTAATGCGTAAGGGCCTTCCGGGTTTGTAGCCATAATTGCATCGATATAGTAAGCGGCCATTTCCTCGATACTGTCGTGGGGTGTATCAGCACTATTGATGCCTTTAGCCTGTAATCCATAGACGGGCTGGTCGGGGTCCATATGCATGGCCAGCGTGTTGAATAGCAGGACATGCAGGCCAGCCCCGTGAACGATATATAGGGGCATTTTTGTGCCCTGTGGTTTGATTGGAACGAGGGTGTCCCAGACAACGGACGTACCGTCTAGCTGTAGCGCAAGGGCTAGTTTTTCCACCGTTGGATACTCAAATAACGTCGACAGGGGAAGCCGCTTGCCCGTTTCTTTTTCCAGCCGGTTCATCACCTGTACCGCAACGAGTGAATGGCCGCCAAGCTCGAAGAAATTGGCGAAGACATCGATTGTATCGAGCTTTAAACAAGCCAGCCATATACTGGCCACCAGTTGTTCGATGTCTGTTCGCGGGCCTACGCAGTCAGTCCGGTTTGCGGGTTCGCTGGTGCGGGGTGACGGTAACGAGTTTCGATCTATTTTTCCGTTTGGGGTAAGCGGTAATCGGTCCAGCATAACGAACTGGGTAGGGATCATATAAGCAGGTAGCTGCTGCTGCATTTGCCGTTTCCAGTCCTGAAGCTGCCCCTGGGATGCCCGTCGATCGGTGCTTGCTGGCTCTTCCGAAAAACCAGGTGCCCAGCTACGTTGGCTGACTGGAAAAAGTGGCTGATCGGCAACGTGGCTGACTGACGGTTCGGGGACCAGATCAGCAAACGGGGTAGTGCCGGTAGCGCTGGTATACGGCGTAAAGTCCGCAAAGTCGAGCTGTAGCGGTACAACGTAAGCCACCAGTTGTGAATGCCCGGTATGATCCTCATGGGCGGTAACGATGGCTTCTTTTATACCTGTAAGTGCCGTCAGTACACGCTCGACTTCCAAAAGTTCGATGCGGTGCCCCCTGATTTTTACCTGATGGTCGACACGGCCCAGGCATTGTAATTCACCATCAGCTCGAAACCTGCCCAGATCACCCGTACGGTACATGGTTCCGGAAGATACGTTGTCGAACGGATTTGGTACGAACCGCTCGTCGGTTAGCGCCTGCCTGTTCAGGTAACCCCGGGCGACCCCATCGCCCGCGATGTATAATTCGCCGGTTACTCCGTCTGCAACGGGTTGTAAAAACGCATCGAGTACGTAAATCTGTGTGTTATTAATCGGTCGGCCGATGGTGATGTCGTCTGCACTGACAATTCGTTTGACGGTCGACCAGATGGTCGTTTCAGTCGGGCCGTACACATTCCACACGTCATCACACAAATTGAGCAGCCGGGTGGCCAGTTCTTTTGATAGCACTTCGCCCCCACAGAGCGCCTTCAATGGCAGGCGAGTCGACCAGCCACTGTCGAGTAGCATGCGCCACGTCGAAGGCGTCGCCTGCATGATACTGATTCGGGCCGATCGAACAATATCGAGTAAAGCCCGGCCATCCTTGGCCGTTGCTGCGTCTGTGAGCTGTATGGTAGCCCCCACCAGTAGCGGCAGAAATAATTCCAGACCCGCTATGTCGAACGAAATCGTGGTCACCGCCAGTAACGTGTCTTTGGCACTGATACCCGGTGCCTGCGCCATGCTCCACAGCAGATTAATTAAATTGCGATGTTCGATCAGCACGCCCTTGGGCTTTCCCGTAGATCCTGATGTGTACAGAACATAAGCCAGATCGTTGGCTGAAAAAGGTAGTTTCGGCGCTTCTGTGGGATAGTTGGTGATAGCGCGAAAGGTAGCTTCACTGGTCAGTTCGGTCGTCAGGCTACTCAGTCGCCCCTGATACGCAGCCGACATGATAACCAGTTTCGCTGCCGAGTCAGTCACCATAAACGAAAGTCGATCATGGGGATAGTCCGGGTCGAGCGGTAGGTAGGCCGCCCCCGCCCGCAGGATAGCCAACAGCGTGATCAACATTTCCGGCGACCGATCTACCGCAACGCCGATTATATCGCCCCGACTGACACCCTGTTGCAGCAGGTAGTGAGCAAGCTGGTTCGCTGTTTCATCGAGTTGTCGGTAGGAAAGTTTGGTATCCTTGAAGAGCAGAGCCGTTTTGGCTGCATAGGTGGCTGCCGTTTTGCCGATCAGTCGATCGACGGTCGTATCGTGGGGATAATCAGCCTGCGTATCATTCCAGCGGGCAAGCTTGTCGATGCGTTTACCCATATCGCTCATTGCAATAGCCCTGATAGCAACGAAGGGATCAACGGTAATCGCTTTAAGAATACAGTCGAAACTGTCCGCCATGGAACGAATGGTAGCTTCCTCAAACAGCTGCGTATTGTAAGACCATTCCAGTGTCAGGGCGTTTTCCGTACCGCTGACGTTGACAAATAATTCAAAGTTTTCGTAGGCCCTTGGATTGCTGGTCAGTTGAAAGGTGAGACCATGAAAGTGAACGTCACTAGCCAGCCCCATGTCTACGTTGAATACAATGGGTACCAGTGGTACGGTTGATAAATCACGGGCTACGTTTAGTTTTTTTAGTAAGCTGCCGAATGTAATCAGACGGTGTTCAAGTGCATCCTGAACCTCAATTTTACGGTGCATCAAAAAATCAGAAAAGCTCAGGGTCGATAGTGGCTTGCTTCGTAAGGGTAATAAACTCACACAATGCCCTACCAACTGATGATGTCCCGTCGCTGATTGGTCAGCGGCTGGCAGCCCCAGTACAATATCGCTTTGCCCCGTCAATCGGTACAGCAGAACCTCAAAGGCTGCCATAAGTGTAGTTACGAAACTGCATCCGGCCTTTAATCCCACTTTTTTCACGGCTGCCACTAACGCCATGTCTACAGAATAATCCAGGCGATTGCTCTTAAAACTGCGGGGCGCCACTCGTGGATGATCGGTTGGTATGTTCAGGACCGGAATATCATGTTTGTATTGGTCAAGCCAATACATTTCGCTTTGGCGATAAGCACCGCTCTGACCAAATAGAAATCGTTCGTTGGCGTACTGGCTAAACGGAATTACGTTTGGAAGTTGTGGTGATTTCTTTTGCGTATAGGCTGAATACAGCGTACTTAATTCCTGTAAAATAATGCCCGTTGACCAGCCGTCGCAAATGATGTGGTGAGCCGTCAGCACAAGGTGATGAGTATGCTGGGACAATGATAACAGACCTACTTTCAGTAAGGGTCCGTTTAGCAAATCGAAGATATGTGCCGTGTCATCCAGTATATAATCGGCAACCTGTTGCTCCTGACTGGCTACCGGCCTGTCTGATAGGTCCCGGACGTCCAGATGAGCTGATGGTTCGGCCTGAATACAGATTGTTTTACCATCAGCGCTGAAAACCGATCGAAGCGCTTCGTGGCGAACAAGTAATGTAGAAAGGGCCCGTTCCAGCGCGTACCTGTCCAGAAAACCAGTGAAGCGAAGCGAAATCGATTCGTTATACGATCGGTTGGCGTCGTCGCCACCGAGCATGCAGGCCGCCCATATTTCCATTTGAGCGTCTGTAGCAGGGGCAACAAGAGAAATTAGAGGACCGGCAAAAGGATTAAAATCGACAGTTTTCGTGTGTGGAGTAGATAGAGTCATGCGAAGTTGATTTTTAAATCATCTGGGAGGAATGTTCATGTATGATTGAAGTAGGTTAAATAAAACAGATACGGTTAGTATGGTACGGGTCACGTAGGTCGTGCGTAGTGGTTCAAGCCAATCGCTTCGGTGCGATGTCTTTCTAAGAGACAAAAGAAAAAAAATGGTGGCTCAATGAGCCAGATGGCCTGACGATAAATGAGTATTGACTGAAATGAAAATGGTCCTGTATAGATAGGACGGTAATTGTGTTTCTACGCTTGTGAAAAAGAAATTCAGGAAATGGATTACGTCTTATCCTATGAATAAAAGCTCGTATGATCTGTTAATTAATTAGTCATACGTTTGCGCAAATAATATTCAGTAACATAGTAGTAGTGTATGAAGCGTGGTGTGGATAATTGCAATCGACAAGCAATTTACTGTAGCATTTTTTTGTGTACTAATCGCTTCTTTATTTAAAGAATGAAATATATAAACCTACGATATAGTTTAGTGTCAGGAATGTTATGTTATGTTTGTTGAAAAATGATACTGGCAACATTTTGGAGATTAGATGGCCAAGTTGTTTACCATAAAGCGATTTGAGTAAGGGCCATTATTTATTGAACTGGTATTGTGTTTTTTTGGGCAGTATTTAGGGTGTATACGTTTTTTAAAAAAAAAGTCCTGTATTTCTCACGATACTACTTACAAAAAAGGCCCCGCTATCAAGCTGACAGCGGGGCCTTTTTTGTAGTTGACGCAATCAACTAATGACGAGGGCGGTGTGGGCGTGTGCCAGTGCCGCTTTGCGGAGGTGTAGCGGTACCCGTGCGGGGTGGCGTAGCCGTTCCGCTATGCGGCCCAGTAGCCGTACCACTCCGAGGTGGGCCGTCGTGTGGTGGATGAGCCGTGCCACTGTGGGGTGGCGTCGCGGTACCGCTGTGTGGTGGGGTGGCCGTACCACTGTGCGGATGCGTCGCGGTGCCGCTATGTGGCCCACCGGCCGTCCCGCTATGGGGGTGGGTTGCGGTACCACTATGCGGGCCACCCGCGGTGCCGCTATGAGGGCCGGTGGCTGTGCCACTCGTTACACTGCCGCTCCGGGCTGACCCGGCCGCATCAGCAGGGGTTAATTCGCTACTTTTCGTGCAGGCATAGCCCAGGGCCAGCACGGTAATCAGAGATCCGGCAACAACTATCTTTTTCATACGAATGACCAACGGGGAATAAGTTATAGAATACCCATATGTCATTACGTGAAAAACTAGTAAAATGTGGCAATCGCGTGGTGAAAATTATAACGCACTTTGTTTTTGTAAACTGTTGACAGTCAGGCTATAAATAGAAATTGAATTAAGTATTTATACGAAAATTTTGTGAAGGGCTTTGAAAAAAGAGCGGGGCTGCCACACGCTTTTCAGGTGAGCAGCCCCGCTGCGTACTAATATCCCGTACTGTTAGTCGTTTTTCAACGTCGCCAGGAAGCTTACCACGTCGCGGATTTCGCGCTTCGTGAGCAGGTAGGTCATCTGCGGCATACTCGACGGATCAGTCGTGCGCTTGGCGATCTGACTTTTCGGGATCGTCATCGTCGGTTTGTCGCCCATCTTGACGTTGATGTCGGTGGCGGTTTCGCCATCCAGCGTACCGCTGACTGTTTTCCCGTTTTTCAACTTGAGCGTTACCGATCCATAACCGGGTGCAATGCGGGCGCTGGGGTTGATAACCGCTTCCAGCAGTTGCTCCCGCGTCAGGCGGCTGGCGACACCGTTGAGCCGTGGCCCGGCATTACCACCCAGGTCGTCGTAGGAATGGCAGCGGATACACTGAGCCGTCGGGTGGCGGAAGAATACGCGACGGCCTTTGTCGGGCTCACCGCCAAACAGACTGCCTTTGAACGTAGCGGCCAGCGCATCGGGCGAGAGCTTCGACGTCGTCGCCTTGTACTGACTGATCAATGGGGCCGAGTGGGTGCTGTCGACGGCTTCTTCCAGTTCAAGCTGAATCTCCGGTGCCAGTGTGCCCTTGGCCAGCTTGGCTATCATCTGTGTGAAGATTGGCTGCGTATACTTGACCGGTAGCTTGCCCAGCGTCAGTAAAGCGGCCTGCTTTTCCTCCGCCGTGCGCGTGTCGATCACGTTTGTCAGCAGGCTAACCATGCGTTCGCTCGGCATGCTGCTTTTGGCGACCAGATCAAGCCCGGCAACGCGTACCGATTTGTTGGCGTCCGACAGGGCCTGTTCGATGGCTTTGCTCAGTTTCGGATCGTTGAGCGACGCCAGGGTGCGTAAGGCTGCGATGCGAGCCTGCGCTTCTGAATCGCTGGTCAACTGCGCCAGTAGTATCGGGCCTGCCGAACTGATACCCAGTGTCTGAATTGCTTTGATTGCGCTAAGTCGAACGGCCAATTCGCCGTTGCTGGCCAGTTTTGTGTACAGGTCCGCCGTCTGCGTGCGCAGGGCAGCCGCGTCTCGTTTGACTTCGCCCCGGTAGCGACCATCGACCCGGTCGAGTACCGATGGGTTGGCCCAGGTACTCAGGGCGTCGAGGGCTTCGGCCCGCATGGCCGCCGGGTTGGCGTCGTTCTGCGCGTAGGCGATCAGATGCTGCATGGCCTCGGGCGTACCAACGCGCAGGTTAGCGTTGATGGCCCGGCGGATAAGCGGTTCGTTCGTAAACTTAGTCGTGACCAGCAAATTACCCAGCGCGGGCTGCGCTTTCGGAATCGAGAAGTCGTCGTTGATGCCGCGGGCGGCTTCGGTTGCCACAAAGACGTCGGAATCCGTCAGGAAACGGGCGATCTCGGGGCTTTCCATCCGGCGCAGGGCCACCACAGCGGCAATGCGCAACGCGCGCGACGGACTGCTGCTCAGCGCGGCTACCGGCTCAACTTTATCGATGCGGGCCAGTGCCAGGCTACCAGCATGCCGCAGGTACGCATCGTCATCGTTGTTGGCTTCCAGCATTTTGATGATCGGCTGGACAGCGGGTTCGTAAGCAATGCGGCCCAATGCTTCGGCGGCAAAGAACCGCGTCCGGGCATTGGCATCCGTCAGCATTGGGATCAGTGCCTGACCGGCGTCGGCATAGCGGATGTCGCCCAGCCATTTTGCCGCCTGCGCCCGAATCTCAGCGTCGCTGTCTTTTAGCAGGGGCATGATGGCCTGGGCATACTGCTTGTCCTGCCGGGCCAGTTGGGCCAGTCCCCAGATACCGTGTACGCGTGCCAGCTGATTCGCGGTCTGTTTCGTCGCGGCTGTCAACACCTCAGCGCCTTTTGCCTTCCGGTCGACCAGTTCAAACTGCGCTTTTTGCCGCACCCGCATGTCGGCGTTGTACAGCAGCTTGCCCAGATCGGCTTCCGACCGGCCGTTGAAATCGGCGGCCAGCAGCATTTTGGTTTCTTTCCGCTCGGCGGAGTTAGCGGCCGATTTGTCGTCCAGCTTCCAGATACGGCCGTAATCTTTGGTATCCCAGCCGTTAACCCAGTCGGCCACGTACATGGCACCGTCCGGACCGAAATCGATACCGGTGGCCAGTACGCCACCCAGAATTTTTTCCTGCTGCCCCAGTTCAAACGACGCGCCTTTTGGCTTCAGTTTGAAGGCGTGAATGCCTGATTGCGCGGGGTTGCCGACAAACTCAGCGATGAAGAAGGTGTTTTTGTATTTGGGACTCAGCGCCGTGCCGGGGTTGTACAGCATCCCTGCCGGACCGCTGACGAAGTTGGCCAGGGTAGGGGTGATGTAGGCGGCTTGCCCTTCGAAGCGGGGCAGGTACATCCGCTCGTCCATCCAGACTTTGTACGTGTTATTCTTCGGATCGCGGTATTTGCCGTACTGCCAGTTGCTGCGCCAGCCCGTATCCGACCCGTTGGTGATGTACACAAGCCGTTCTTTCTCGCCCGCGTGGTCGCCGTCGTTGTCTTCGCTAATGAGGTTACCGTATTCATCAAACACGAATTCGTGCGTGTTTCGAACGCCGTGCGCAAAAACCTCGAAATCACTACCATCGGGGTTGGCCCGGACGACGACGCCTGTGTTGGCGTAGTTCAGCGACTTGCCGTTGGCGTCTTTACCGCCATTAAACCCGATATCACCGATCTGCCAGTATATCTTGCCATCGGGGCCCATCTCGACGCCCGACATACCGTGCCCGCTAAAGCCAACGTGAATGCCGTATCCGTGCGAGAGTGATTTCTTTTCGTCGGCAATGCCATCGCCGTTGGTGTCGCGTAGCCGCCACAGGTCGGGAGCAACGGTGACGAACAGATCTTTGCCGTTGGCAAGTACGCCACCGGCTACGTCGGTGACCTCGTCGTTGAAGTCGTTGACCACCAATTGTGTCTGATCGGCCACGCCATCACCGTTAGTATCTTCAATCCGGTAGACGTTTTCCTTCTCGACGGTCATGTCGCGCCAATCGTGCGAGCCGTCGCCGTTGACGTCTTTCAGCCATTCGTTTTTCTTGCTGTTTTCGGGCGACAGAACACGGTGCAGAAATGCCCGCTTGTCTTCGATGGTCTGCAACCGGTTCGACTCGATTTCCCAATCCTGATGCCCCCGGATGTCGAATTCGGAGTTTTTCTGCCGGTTGGTCCGGGTGTAATACAGACGTCCGTTGTCGTCGATATCGATACCGATAGGGTCGGCGACAAGCGAGTCGACACCCCATACGGTGAGTGATAGTCCTTCGGCCAGTTTGGGGCTAACGGTGGCTTCAATGGCTTTGGCCATCTGCACTGCTTTCGCCGGGTCGAGCCGCTTGATTGGTTCTTTAACGGGGTCGTTGGCCTGCTGATAGCCAGCGAGCATGAGTACCGGGATCAGACCGCCCAGCCATACAGACGTGGGCGTTACATAGGGACGGAAACGGGCTAGCTTATGGCTAATTTTCCAGTCAGGTTTGCGCATGGTTGTTCGATTCGTGAGTCGGACAAACAAGGCAAACCAAGGCTTTTTTTACTGTATCCGTCGCTCAATGAGCTAAATAGAGCTAAAGTGAGTGTGTATGCTTGTATTCCACGGTAGTGTCAGGTCCCGACCTGACACCACGGTAATCAATTCAACGAATCGTCGTTACTGTCGGATGACGGAATCGAATCGATAGCCCGGTTCACCAGATCCGTGTCAGCGCCTTCGACAATAACCTTTCCGGTTTTCATGTCGACTGAAACCGTCACTTGTGCGTCGGGCTCAATGGCGAGAATGGCTTCGCGAATGCGGTCCTCTACGTTTTTCTTGATCTGCTCTTCTGATTCGTTGGAAGTTGGGTTCATGCGCTGGTTAATAAAAAGAGTTGACGGCAATTACAATCAGGCGGTCTGTTCGGTAGCTACCCACCGCTGGGCAACCGTCAGCGTATAGTCGACAAAAGAGCGGACCGTGCGCTCATAGACTTCGTGACCGATAAACTGACCGTCCACGTCGAGGTTTTTGTCCGTTTCATGCGACTCGTACAGCTTGGGCGACACGATAGAATAGCTATTCGTGAAGCTAATCAGCTTATTGACAACCGTTCCCATGTCGAGCGCAGGCTGGCGACCACCCCGGCCGTTGGAAATACCGACCATCGCAAAGACTTTGTCAGTAAACAGGTGCTTGAAGGCGGGCGTACCCAGCTGATGAATGGCATTGGTTGCCTGTGCGGGGGCTGTCCAGTTATATTCGGGCAGGGCAAAGATGATCAGATCAGCGGCTGCCCAGGCACTAGTTAGTTCCTGCTGGAAGGGGGTCAGCGCAGTAGCGTTCAGGTTGCCCTGTCCGACGAACGGTATGTCGTAATGCTCGTAGGTGACGATCTGAACCGTATGTTGATTCGACTCGGTCAGCAGCTGACTCAGGTACTTGACGAAGCGCAGTGAATTACTGTTGGGACGCGAGGAGGTGGCAATGAGTGCAATGTGCATGGCAAGTGGGTATCGTACGTGCCTAACCAACCCAGTGTCGTACAGATTGGTTTCGGTTTATGAGTACAGGATGCATGTCGGCTCTTTTTCAGCGCGTTGGCTGCAACGGTTATGGAATGAATGGGGTCATTGGCAGCAAACAGATACACCAGCAAGCCTATATACCTATGAAGACGGTAGCGCTACTCCTTACGTTTCTGAGCTATCAGGCGCATGCACAAGTGACCGGCAAAACGCTGTCGCCTGATATAAAGCCGAACGCCCGCCCAGAGCAGAATCTAATGAGTCCCGATCTGAACGAATGGTCTGACAGTGCTCTTCGCCGGTTGCCAGAGCGTTTGCCTGATGGTGATCGGCGCAACGTTGATGATATGCCGGTGGCCCGACCAGGTCGGGGCGTCACGGTGCCAATGCCGACGAGTCGGTTCGATAACGGGTTTTACCATTCACCGAACGACCCGCCGGGCCTGGTCAGGGCGACGCTCGACAACATGCCAATCTACGGCTACGACACCACTGCCCGGCGGTCAGCCACCATCCGTCGCGACAAGCCAAAACGGTAAGCTGTGTAGCCCAGACCTCTCGGTCTGGAGGCCGTTAGGCCAATTCCTGTAAGTGGGACTTTTGGGTCGCTATCGCGGCCACCAGGCCGGGCCACGGTGGTCGCGATAGCGGGTAGCCCATACCCGCGTCATCTTGGCCGGACGAGAGTTTGACTCGCTCCGCCGTCTCCCTCCAGGTCTGAACCGGGTCGCTGGTGCGAGTCTGGGCTACACCGTAAACCAGAAACTGTAAACCGAAAACCGCAACACTACCGCAGGGCATGGGCCAGGTCGGCGATAAGGTCTTCGGCATGTTCGAGGCCGATCGACAGGCGCAACAGGTTAGCAGGCGTCGATGAGGTTGGCCCTTCGACACTGGCCCGGTGTTCGATCAGGCTTTCGACACCACCCAGACTCGTTGCCCGAGTGAACAGTTTCAGCTTGCCAATGAACGTCAGCGCTTCGGCAGCTCCGCCATTCACCTGCACCGATAGCATGGCCCCCGGCCCGTTCATCTGCTGACCGATCAGCGCCCGGTCGGGGTGGCTGGCCAGGCCGGGATAATGTACTTTCTCGACAGAAGGGTGGCCGTCGAGAAAAGCCGCGACGGTCTGTGCCGTTGCCATCTGCGCCCGCATCCGAACGCCCAGTGTTTTGATGCCCCGGCTGATGAGCCAGCAATCGAAGGGCGAGGGGACGGCTCCTGACAGACTTTGCAGCGACCGGACTCGCTGCGTAAACTCATCATCTCGTTTGAATACCAGTGCCCCGCCCAGCACGTCGGAATGGCCGCTCAGGTACTTACTGGTTGAATGCATCACAATGTCGCAGTTCAGCTCCAGCGGGCGTTGCAGGACCGGCGTCGCCCAGGTATTATCGCAGACGCAGAGCGCCCCCGCATCGTGCGCCAGTCGGGACACCGTCAGTAAGTCCGTTATTGTCAGTAGCGGATTCGATGGTGTTTCGCACCAGACCAGCCGCGTATTGTCGTGCATCGACTGTTTCACCGCGTCCAGATCGTCCATGTGTACCCGCGTGTAGGTCAGGCCCCAGGGATGAAATACCTGTTCGAGCAGGGCCGGCGTGCCGTAGTAGGAATCCGTCGCGACCAGTACGTGATCGCCGGGGCTAAGGGCCTGTAACAACGTCATGGTAGCCGCTTGCCCGGAGCCGAACGCCATGCCTAACGCACCACCTTCCAGCGTAGCCAGGGCCGTTTCGAGAGCCTCCCGGTTGGGGTTGTTCGGGCGACTCTATATATAAGGGCCCGTTAACTCGTTGACTTCGTCGCGGGCAAAGGTCGTGGCAAGGTGAATGGGCGGAACGACGGCCCCCGTCGTGGGGTCGGACAGATGAGTAGCCCGGAGCGCAAGCGTGTCGAAATGCATAAGCAAGGCCAGCCGAAGCGGGCAGGTTGGTTAGTCAGGATGCCGAAGTACCACATTTTAAGCCGTAAATCCGAACCGGGTTAAGCCTCGCTTCCCGAGAGACATATGAGAGAATTTTGGTACTGTTGTTGCTGTTTGGTAACAAACCTGCCGTACATGCTTCGTTTAGACACCTTTACACAACCGCTGACCGCGAAAACAGCTGCGCATCTGCTGCGCCGGGCAACGTTTGGCCCCACGCAGGCAGAGATCACGGCGTTTACGGGGCTAACGGCGGCAGACGCTGTCAGCCGGCTCATCGGCAACGCCAATTATTCGCCCCCGCCCCCGATCGATCTGAATAGTACTGCGTCGACGGCAGGGCAACCTTACCTCGACTTGCCTTTCAACGGTGACCGCAACTTCGAATTCGGCCATTACCTGCGCTATTGGTGGATGCGGCTGATGACCGATCAGAGTGCCCCGCCGAGCTTACTCGACAAGCTGACGCTATTCTGGCAGAATCACTTTGTGGCAACTCGCGAAGTAATCGACGATTACCGCTTCGTCAACCGGTATCTATTGCTGTTACGGAACAATGCACTGGGCAATTTCCGTACGCTGGTGACGCAGATCAGCAAGGAACCGGCTATGCTGCGCTTCCTCAATGGTAACGAGAATGAAGTCGGTAAGCCCAACGAAAACTATGCTCGTGAACTGCAGGAATTGTTTACGGTTGGTGCGGTCGATTTCGATGGTACTAAGAACTATACTGAAGACGATGTCAAGGCAGCTGCGCGGGTGCTGACAGGCTGGAAATACACCAATTTCTGGAAAAGTGGGTCGACCAGTTTCGATACCACATTCACCAGCAGCAAGCACGATACGACCAACAAGACGTTCTCGTCCAGGTACAATAACACCGTCATCACAGGGCGGACGGGTACGACAGCGGGCGATGCTGAATTGATTGATCTGGTTGCAATGCTGTTGAAACATCCGCAGACACCCCGGTTCATCTGCCGCAAACTCTACCGCTGGTACGTCAACCCAAACGTGACGGTTGAGGTAGAAAATGCAGTCATTATACCGTTGGCCCAGTTCTTTGCCAGCGACGCCAATAACTACGCCATCCAGCCCGTCGTTGAAAAGCTGCTGACCAGTCAGGCGTTTTTTGACGATATGAATATTGGGTCGATGATTAAGTCGCCGGCGGAACTGGCGATCGGGGCCATGCGATTGTTCAACCAGCCCTTTCCCGACATGAACACTGACTATGTAGCGTTCAGGAAGTATTTCGATTTCATGTTCTGGCGGATGCGCGACATGCAGATGGCATTGATCGATCAGCCGTCGGTGTTTGGCTACGAGCCGTATTATCAGACCGGCAACTCGCAAATCTGGATCAACACAACGACCCTCGCCATCCGTAGCGACTATACCGATGCGTACAT
>JAKONH010000646.1 GCA_022702045.1 Spirosomataceae bacterium | reverse complement strand
ACCTGATTGGCCTGCTGAAAATACTGCCGCCCCATATAGTCGTCGGTGGCCTGCGTCGGTAGCGCGTTGAACGCGATCCGTTCCAGCTGATCGGCGTAGGTGAGATCGCCCGAGATTTCGAGCATGCTTTCAAGGGAGAACAGCATCTCGACCGCCGAGCAGAACTCCGATCCCTGCGTGGGGTCGTTGCCGTGCAGCGCTTCGTCGCCACCGAACAGGCCGTGTGCCATGCCGTTGTACGTTTGTAGATCAGCCAGTCCTTTCTTCGACGCTTTCCGGTATTTTTCGTCGGGATGATGCTGATAATACACGAGCGGCTCTTTGAAGCCCTGCGCCAAATTGACACAGTGAATACTGCCTTTCCGGCTCAGTAGGTCGGTGTTCAGAAAGGCATTGGTGTAGTCGAAGGTTTGTTTGTGAATCAGGTCGCCGAGGGTAAGCAGAAATTTGTCGCCCGTGATGCTATACAGCCAGTAGACAACCTGTAGATTGTCGCCACCCCGGTAGCGGCCCCAGAACGTCCAGTGATCGAGTGGTTTTTTGGGGAGTTCGGCCAGTTGATAGCGGAAATAGCGCGTCATCAGGTTAACGACGCGTTTGTCGCCGGTCGCCGAATAATACTGCTTCAATACTTTGAGCATCACCATTTTGGGCCACCAGTCGCGGCTATTGTCCCGCTGAATGCCAGGTTCAGAGCCATAGTCTTTCGACGGACCGAAATAGCCGTCGGGCTGCTGACTGTTTAGCGTCCATTCGACCCAGGGTTTGGTTTTGGCAATCAGCGCTTTGTCATCGAGAATATAAGCCAGTGGGAGTAGACCGTCGACCCAGTAGGGGCCGCGCTCCCATTGATCACCGTCGCCACCCAGCCAGCCGTTTCGCTGGTTCATTACCAGTGGATACAAGCTGTCGAGCTGACCTGTGGCACCATCGCGCTGCCGCACCAGCATCTCACGCAGCCAGCCTTTCGGCCGAATGGCGCCCAGCGGTAATTCGCGATATGGATTGCGGCTGACAGGCTTTTGCTGACCAAACACGGTCAGGCTAACGAGGAGCAGGAGTAGGTGTAGACGCATAGGTTGGTGATGGGTTTAGCCTTTTCTATCATGGCGTTGGGCCGGGTGGCCGGAGCCATGATAGAAAGCAGGAAGAGACTAGTTTAATCAGGTCGTCTTCAGCAGTTTCATACCGAAGCCTGGTGTTGTTGGTGGTACGAACTTGCCGTCGATAATGCGGTAGTCGCCGAAGTCAATATCGTCGCTAGTGCAGGGAACCCCCTCGATCGTGACGGTATTGCCCAGTCCGGCTGTCAGTTGAACAGTGTAGTATGATTTGGTTAGTTCGCCGAACGCGTGGGGCGACGCCTGAACGCCTAGGCGCTGCAACTGCGGCATCAGTTTACGCCAGGGTGTGAAGCCATAGCCCATGATATCGGAGATGTGCACGTCGATAAGCCTTTGCTGGGCGAGGTCGAGAAGCAGTGTCTGATCGGGGTCGTATTCGCCGTCGGCCAGTAACGTTTTTACTTGATTTGCCTTCATCCAGTCGCGCAGTTTCCGGTAGTCGGCTACGGTTTCGGCAAACGGTTCTTCGAGCCAGAACAGCGGAATGCCATCGATGCCTTTCAGGTAAGTAATCATCGTGTCGACCGTAAACCCGTCATTGCCGTCGACCAGGATCTCGCAGTCGGGGAAGGTTTTGGCGACGAGCTTCGTCACCTCTACGTCGCGTCGTACACCCGCGTCGCGCGGCATCCACATGTTACCCCGCCCGATCTTCAGCTTGAACTGCCGGTAGCCGAGTTTATAGTCGTGAGCGCAGTTTTCGAGCAGTTGATCCATCCCCTTCGCCATCGTGTCGACCTTTCCGGCTTTGGGCTCCAGTTCGTCGAAATAGATCATGCCACTGTAACACTTGGTCAGCGTCGGTTGGGCCGCGTTCGGTCGGGCCGCGTTCGGTCTTGACTTACCCAGTAATTGGTAGACTGGCTGCTTCAGGATAACCCCGGCCAGATCGTGCAGCGGAACGTCGATCGCCAGCGCCTGCGGATCAATGACACCCGCTGCGGGCCGAAACAGGTCGCCGACACGTTTTCCTTTCAGGTATGCCATCCGTGCATTGTCGCGTCGGCCGTTGGGTTGCCCCCAGCCCTTAGCTCCCTGATCGGTTGTCAGGGTACAGACCGTAATCTTAGGGCCATACCCGTGAATGTCGCGCCGGGCGTTTTTTCCCACAAAGCGAGGCCATGTCAGCTGCACGTCGGTGTAGCTAATGTCGGCGATGCGATGCTTCATCAGCTCATTAGCCCCCGCGTACGCGAAGAGCGGCAGCGCGTCGAGGGCAAAGGCAGATGCGGTAGCCCCCGTCAGGTTTTGGAGAAAGCTTCGGCGTTGCATAGGATTCGTTTTTGCCAGGTTTGTCCTGCTTGCTTTACCCCGGGCCCCGAAGCGCCAGCCCGGCCTGAAGGGGTTGAGGAGGATCTACACGCCTATAAACCGTTACTTGTCGAACAATGGCGCGTGGATCTGCCGGAGGGTTTCGACCGGAATCTTGATCACCTCGCGGTCGTACGTTAGCAGGCCGTTGACTTCACCTTCTACGTCGGTCGTCTGCGTGTAGACAGCGGCTGAGAGCGCCCGATTTTTATAGTAGTCGACGATTTTGGCGTATTTCGTCCGGTACGCTTTCTCGACCTCGGCGGCTGAGTGGTAGGTCTGATAGCCCCAGTTGCGCATCTCGGGATTCCAGAGGTGCCCCTGAATCGGCCAGCCAATGCCGCCAAATTCGCCGATCACCACCACCCGGTCGGACTTGGGCGTGGGAAAGCGGGGTTCAGGTTCGTAGGTGTGGATGTCGTAGAAGTCGCCCGCGTTTCGGTCGTTCCAGCCACTGACAGCGTTGATCGTCCGACTTGGGTCGAGTCCCTTTACCCAGGCCGCCAGCCGCGGGTTGTCGTACTGACCCCAGCCTTCGTTATGCACGACCCACGTAACGATGCTGGGGTGATTGTGCAACTGATTCATCATCCGGCGCAGTTCCAACTCAAACTGTTCGACGCCCTTTGACCGACGAATAGGCTCGAACTGATCGCCGGGCGACTCGTTCTGGCCTTCCAGAAAACCCGACGGCATATCCTGCCAGACGAGGATGCCCAGTTTGTCGCAGAGGTAGTAGTAGCGGTCGGGCTCGACCTTGATGTGCTTACGCAGCATGTTGAAACCTGACTTTTTCAGGAAATCGATCTCAAATGCCATGGCCTCGTCGGAGGGGGGCGTAAGCAGGCTACCGGGCCACCAGCCCTGATCGAGCGGACCGTTCTGAAACACGAATTTGTTGTTCAGCAACAGCACCGGCTGATTGGCTGCTGAGCCCGAGCCTGCCGGGTTGGGTCCCATGGCTATTTTGCGCATGGCGAAGTAGCTGGTTACAGCGTCGGTGGCGGTACCGGTGACGGTGGCTTTCGCATAGGCCGCCCGTTCGGCTTCGTTCCGGCGGGGACGCTTGTCGTTGGCGGTTCCGGCAAACGGATCGTTGACCATGACGAGTTCCGCGCGAAAATTGTACAGAAACGGGCTATCGGGTGACCACAGTTTTGGATTCTGAATGGGCAGATAAGCAACGCGATCCGCGCGGGTTATAGTTGTCGCCACTGGTTGATTGCCGTCCAGCGCCGTTAGCCGAATGGCAGCAGTAGAACCTGTTACGGGCTTGTCGAGCAGCACTTCGACCCGCACCCTGCCCGAATCGACTTCTGGTGTCAGGCGAATCTCGTCGATGTGATGGGCTTTCGGAACAGGTTCCATCCAGACGGTCTGCCAGATACCCGATACGGGCGTGTACCAGATGCTGTTGGGGTTGAGTAACTGTTTGCCGCGCGGCTGTTCGCCCGTCGACGTGGGGTCGGTGACACCAAGGAGAACCTGGTTCTGGCCGTCTTTCAGGTAGTCGGTAATGTCAAAGCTGAAGGCGTCGCTACCGCCGGTGTGCGAACCGACCAGCCCACCGTTGACCCACAGGCTACATTCGTAATCGACAGCGCCAAAGTGCAGTAGTACCCGCTGCCCGTTCCAGTCGCGGGGCACCGTTACGCTACGCCGGTACCACAGCCGCTGATCGGGAGTAAGCGATTTGGTGACCTTCGATAGCGTTGATTCGACGGCGAAGGGCACCAGAATCTGACCACTGAATTGTGTTGGTACGGGGGCTGTTTTAGGGGTAATGGCATACTCCCACATGCCGTTGAGATTCTGCCATTGCTGCCGCACCAGTTGCGGACGGGGGTATTCACGCCAAGCGTTGTCGGCAGTTACCTGCTTTTCCCAGCGGCTCATGATCGGAGCGGGTCGAACGGCTGGTGCGGTCGGGGATTGGGCAAAGCCGATCGACGTAAATAGGCCGTTCAGTACGAGTAGTGTGCCAGCCCGTTGCAAAGCGGTGGTTCGCATAAATGGAGGTTCAGGGTAGGAGTTATACAAAAAAGAGCTGCCCCGATCGACTACGTTTTTTATCGGTCGTAATTAGTCGGGGCAGCCGGGTTCGTTATTGTTTCGGGTGCTTCTCGAGGTAATCGGCCAGCATCTTGATATAGTAGCCGCCGACAACCGACCGGGCCTGAAAACCGACCTGCTTGGCGTCTACGGTTTCGTGCCAGTCGCACAGCGGGACCCGCGTAGGGGTTTCATTGGCGTACTTCCAGACGGGACCGATGAAGGCTTTGAAATCCTTGTCTGAGTCAGCCATCGTTGCCGTCCACATAATCCAGTCTGACTTGGTGTACGTCTTGCGACTGTCGAGGGGTAGGCCATACGGCTCCTGCTTGGTCAGGTAGAAGTCGATTTCTGTCTTCACCACTTCTTTCGGGAACACGTCCAGATTCAGCAGCTTGTCCCAGACGATGTTGTATTTCTGACTCCAGCTACCCGGTTTCTTGTCGAAGGTCAGTGCGTAATGGTCGCCTTCCGCATCCATCTGCATCCACTTGCGGGCCAGATCGCGGGCCAGCGTCAGGTGCTCGTCAGCCGTTTTCTGATCGCCGAGCTGGGCGGCCATTTGTCCGTAGCAGGCAATGCCCATGATAGCTTTGGCCGACAGGTTGGCGTTGCGAGCCAGGTGACCGGCAAAGTCGTCGGTGCAGAGCTGATTGGCGGGGTCGAAGCCGTCGCGTTTGAGGAAACCAACCCATTTGGTCAGCGTTGGCCAGTGTTGTTTGGCGAAGTCGGGTTTACCGTCCATGCGCACGGCGGCAGCGGTCAGAATCATCATGTTACCGGCTTCCTCGACAGGCATGTCTTCGCCGTAGGTCTGGCCGTTGGCGAGTGGGTAAGTGCCCACGTCATGCGCCGGGAAGTCTTTCTTCCACCGCCCCGATTCGCTGTAGTCGAAGATGAAGCGCAGCAGCCCTTTCGCCAGTTCGTTGTTGTACAGCAGGAACATCGGTGCCGACGGGTAGGTCACGTCGACGGTGCCGATTGATCCGTTGGAGAAGTTCTCTTTCGAGAAAAACAGCACGTCGCCCGTCGGACCAGCTACGATTTTGTGCGCTGAGATGGCTTGCCGATAAGCCAGTACGCACAGATCGGCGTATTGCTTACCGCCTGATTTCTCCGCGTCCGAGCGGAGTTGTTTGTCAAAATCCGCGCTTTTCCTGCGCAGCCGGGCGTAGTCGTTCTCGGCCGTTTGCAGCAGTTGCGGCATGGTCGTTTTATTGTCGCGACGCCACCACGCCCGCAGGTTTTTGCCGAAGTACTGCACCGAATACAGGTCGTCGTAGCCCAGCAGCAGATGCTTCTCGACCACGTCCTTGCCGACCTTACCCAGCGGCATGCTGATAGCCAGCCCGTAGGTTTGTCCCGTTCCTAGTGCGACCTTGCCCGCCGGTACGTGACCCGCCTGAATGAACCGCGCTTTCAACGACTCGATCGGGCCGGGCGATAGCTGAGCGCCGTCTGTATTGGGAGCCGCCAGATAAGCGTAGCCCCAGTCGATGCGAACGTTGTCGCCTTTTTTCTGCAACAGCGGCTGCTGCTTCGTGCCGACGTTGAGCCACTTCAGCCCCGCCGTCGTACCCGCATCGCCGACCACTTGCTGACCGCCTGTGTTGGTCGCCATAGTGCCGGCTTCGCCAAAATAAATCTGTACGTCGTGGGTTTTGCCATCACGCGATTTTACGTCGAAGGTCACGTACGTAACGGGCCGGGCAACGACTTCCAGTTCATCGAGCAGCAGGGGCGACAGGAAGTTGAGGTGCAGGTCGATGGGGCCGGCCGTGAACGCGTAATCGGTCTGCGTAGCCGTTACCGTTACGTCGGTCTGTTGCGCCGTGTCGATGCCTTTCGTCACAACCGGGCTGACGATACCGACGTCGACAAACGAACCGCCGATGGGACTGACGCAATGAATGGCCAGCACGTTGCGGCCTTTCCGCAGGGCTTTCTTTGCTTCTGCCGACAACGGTTCCTGCCGGTATTCACCCGCACAGCAGGTTTTCGTCAGGATCAGCGTGCCGTTCAGGTAGACTGTTAGATCGTCGTCATAACTGGTCGACAGCAGCAATTTATCAGGGTCGAGTTTTCCGTCATACGTAAACTCGCGCCGGATGTGAATACCGTTCGGATCGGTTTTGCTGCTCAGCCAGCGCGTGCGCGACTCTGCATTGTCGCCGAATGGGCCTTGCCCGGTTTTCCAGCCGTTGGTGTTGTAGTCGGGTTTCTCCCAGCCGGGTTCGGGTTTGGTCAGCGTGTATTGGGCGGTGTAGGGAGCCGATTCGCCGGTGGGTAACAGGTTGGTGTAGGTCGTCGGGACGGCACCCAGAAATTGGTACGCTTTTCCATCTACTCGGATAACGCCCTCCATCGACTGCGGTTTGCCGGTCCAGTGGCGGGTGGGCGAGTCGGTGAGTTTGTCGGTCGTACTCCAGACGCTGAAATACGGATCGTGGGTTACGAGCGGGTAGGCGGGCGGGCGCAATTCCTGCGCCTGGGCCGTTAGGGTAGTCAGGGCCGCGAACAGCGTGGCTGTGCGGAGAAAAGAACAGTTTTGCATTGATAGGTTGGTAAATAAGCAAACAAACGATGCCACTTATAGAGAGCAAATCACCGGGCGGCTATACTCACGATCAGGCATTCATCAGGGCTGAACCTTCTGAACGGGTGAGAAGATCAGGTCTTCGATGCCCGCGATTTTTACGCCGATGCGGGCGTAAGCATAGGTTTGTCCCGTAATGGCGGGCATATTGGCCGAGAGCGAGACGGCGTTGAGGTCTTTGATGGCCGAACCCGCCAGGTCGACCGAACTCAAACTGGTCCGGCTGTCGACAAACTGGGTCTTGCTCACGTACAGCGACACCCGCTCGATGGACCGGGCATTGGTTCCGGTAACGATCTGCTCCAGCTTGCAGGTTGCCGACACGTTACCGTTGCTGAGGGTAAATGCCGGTGTACGCACCATGTAGTAAGGCAGCACGTCGATGTCGAGAGTCTGATCGCCCGCCAGATTTACCGTTGTCGTGTCGGAGTTGTCCCGCCGGACGGACTGGAACGGTCCCTGTGCCGTCGGGATGACGAGCTTGTAGGTCGCCTTGAACAGCTGAGCTGAATAAGAGCCGTCCTGCGCTACCGTAACCGTGATCGGAACACGCTTTTGCCAGCCGGGTTCCCACAGCTCGAAGGTGACGTTGTTATACTCCACATTGATGGGTTCGCCCTGGTAGACGAGCCGCCCCTGCAACCGCGATTCCGGCGCCGGATAGTTGTCGTACGCACAGGAGAAGAGGGCGACGCAGGTAAGGAGACAGAGTGATACAATGGATAGGCGTTTCATGGCTGTCGGGTTGAGATATTGAATGGTTGAATGATTGAGTGATTGAATTGCCAGATAGAGAAATGTTCGCGCCAGCCCATTCAATCATTCCATCACTCAATCATTCTATTACTGGTTCGGGTTGCGGACGATGAGTGGGTTGTTGGCGCGGATGTCGTCGTTGATAAACGAGTAGTAGTTGCCGAGCCGGAAGCGATGGGCGTTGGTTACCCGGCTGGGCAGCACCTGCCGGAATAGCCATTTGCCATCGTTGGGCTGACCTGGATCATAGACTTTGTACGGCCATAGTCCGAAGACGCGCGTGCTGGGTTCGTCGGCCTTGCCGGGATTCTTCGTCAATTCCGTACTGGCACCGTTCCAGACGATGTGCGCCAATCGCCAGCGTTTATAGTCCCACAGCTCGTGTCCTTCGAAGGCCAGTTCTACCTTCCGCTCGTGGACGATCCGGTCGAACGTAAGGTCGGTGGCGGTGAGGGGAGTGGTCAGGCCAGCGCGGGCACGAACCTGATTCATATAGCCGACAGCTACCCCTTTCTGGCCTAATTCAAAGGCGGCTTCGGCTGCGTTGAGCAGTACCTCAGCGTATCGGTACCGTACCCACCACACCTCGCTTTGCGTACCGATCTGTGCTGACCCCACTGTTGGGTCGAGGTATTTGCGGATGTAGAAGCCCGATTGAGCCGTGTATTCCAGCCCGTCGATCGGGCCGTCGCGGCCGATTACGGCAACCGGTGTCGTGCCGCCGGGTAGTGTTTTCTGACCACCGGGTTTATCGGCGGTGATGACGGAGCCGTTACCAAGCTCATAGCCAGCCCAAATGTCGACCGGCTTGCCTTTAAACGACGTGCCGGGGTACAGGACCGTGCCAGCCAGTCGGGCATCGCGTCCGGCAAACAGATCGGCGGGGTTGCTGTAGTAAATCGGGTTGCCGGCTGCGTCGCTGATCGGCAGGGGCGCAAACGTATTGTCGAGCTTTTCGAACGACTGCACCAGGTTCAGCGAGGGGTTGAGCCGACCGCCGTTGGTGCCTTCTTCCGCCGAGGTCAGGGGGCTGTTGTCGAGTGTCCAGCCGACGATCTTGCCACTCTTCAGCTTGTAATCGTAGACGAAAATGACCTCCGGGTTATTCGCTTTGTCGAGAAACAGGTTGGCGAAGTTATCGGACAGATTAGTCGGGTTTTTCTGGTACAG
>JAKONH010000644.1 GCA_022702045.1 Spirosomataceae bacterium | reverse complement strand
ACCTGATTTATTCCGACCCGGCTCTGACGGGCATGAGTGCGCAGAAAACACTCGATGCGGCCAGTTCGCTGCTGACGACGGTATTCAATCCCTATGTCAATACGCATTCGATGCTGGTGCTCAAACTCGACGCTGACTTCGACGGAACGTATTACAGTTGGAACAACGCCAAGCGGACGTACAAGGGGGAGCGGCCGTATTACCTCTGCCTGATTGGCCGCAACGATGTGATGCAGCAGTTGTATACCAGTCTGCCCTATGCGCAGATTCGGCGATTCGATCAGTTACCGGGTTTTGCCGATTTGTGGTTCTTTGGGAAAACGGATGGGGCAGCCGCGCCCGCATTTACGATACTAGTGAACGACCCCGCCAAGAAAGGCCGCTTCAAACGGTCGGCCGATGAAGTGCGGGAACGGGCTAAAGTCGTTCATGCGCTGACAGATGTACAGACCGACGTTGCCGATAAAAATCTGACTATTCCCGTTGCAGTCGACCTGTCGTCGCTGCACCTGCCTACGTCCGTGCTAACCGATCCCAGCCAGTATGTGGTTGATGGAAAAGACAACTTCAAGGTAACGTCGGTACAGCCGTATCAGGGCGCTAACGGCATGACCCACAAACTGCTGCTGACGTCCGACCGGCCAGCACGGGGTGACCGCACGGCCAGCATTCGGCTGCGTCGGCAGTTCCCGCCCCGCTGGATTGCCAATACAACGACGACCAACGACCAACAGCCCGACGCTAACTCGACGTTCGGCCTGCAAAACCTGCTTCAAGGTGTCGACCGCGCCTACAACCCCAACAACCAACCCGAGTATTTTACGCTTGTTATCAATTTAGAATGATTGAGTGACAGAATGATAGAATAAGGCTGACGCAAATCATTCTACCACTCAACCGTTCAATCATTGCAAAATCATGGAAGAATCACTCTATAATTTTTACAACCTGTTTGTCAACAGCAATCTGCTGGAGGATCTGTATCAGGAAGAATTGCTGTCGCCGTTGACCTGGACAGCCATTGGAATCGCTTTTGTCGTGGCGTTCGCGTTTTATATCTGGCCGCTAAACAAAGTCAGTTTTAGTGGGATGGGTCACTGGATGCTCATGATGGGTGTCAGCGCCCTGTCGATGTTTGTAATCTCGCTGGTAACGCTTTATCAGAAAGCCGGACAGGAAATTCCACGCGATGAATCGGATCTGGAGCAGGGAAATCTGTTTGATGAGGGCGTTAGTGTATTCCTGAGCTATTCATTCACGATGGCGCTGCTGACAGCCGTCATCTTCTTTATCATCTCACTCATTCTCAAAAATTTCAGCAAAAACGCCAAGCACCGCCCCATGCTCTGGCCCTCGAAGTAGCGACTGCACCGGCGACCGCCGGTGCAGTCGCTACATAAATTAAAATTCTTATGGCTAAACTATTTGTCTTTGCGATTGGCGGCACGGGCTCTCGGGTGTTGAAAGCGCTGACGATGCTGCTGGCGTCGGGCGTCACACTCAGGAATACCGACGAGGTTATTCCGATTGTGCTTGACCCGCATGCCACTAACGACGACCTGCTGCGAACGAAAGAGCTGCTGCGCGAGTACGGCAACATCCGGGCGGGGCTGCAAACCAAGCCGTCGTCAGGCTTTTTCGGTACCGAAATCAAAACACTGAACCGGTCGATCGGTGGTAACGCGACAATTGCCGACACCTACGTGTTTGAGCTGCAGGGCGTTCAGCAGGAGAAGTTCCGTGACTACATTAACTACGAAGGACTCGATACGCCGAGTAAGGCCTTTGCCAGTCTGCTGTTTTCGGAGGAAAACCTGGAAACCAAGATGGACATTGGCTTTGTTGGGAACCCGAATATCGGCAGTACGGTACTCAATCAGTTTCGGTACTCCGATGTTTTCCAGGCGTTTGCGGAGAATTTCGGGTCCAACGACCGGATTTTCATTGTTAGCTCGATCTTCGGTGGGACAGGGGCAGCTGGCTTCCCGATTCTGCTGAAAAACATCCGGGGGGCGCAGGCCATCGGGCAAATTCCGAACCCGGCTTTCCTGCGCGACGCCAAAATCGGAGCCGTAACGGTGATGCCGTATTTCAGCCTGACGACCAACGACAACAAACTGATCGATCCCGCTTCGTTCATCGCCAAAACCAAAGCAGCACTTAGTTACTACCAGAAGGGGGTTAACCCGTCGGTGAATGCGTTGTACTACATCGGCGATGATCAGACGAAGGCGTACACCTACGATCCCGGCGCGGGTGGGCAGAAGAACGAAGCTCACTTTGTCGAACTGGCATCGGCGCTGGCGATTGTCGATTTTATGAACATCGACGACAGTAGCCTGAATGTGTCGAACGGTCTGCCGACGAGCCCTGTCTACAAAGAGTTCGGCGTGGAGCAGGACGGTACGACGCTGCAACTGGGAAATCTGGCCAGTGCCACGAAGGAGCAAATCAATCTGCCCCTGACGAAAATGGCGCTGTTCAGTACGTACCTCAGTCAGCGAATCAAGTCGGCGGCCGGTACGGTACAGTGGGCCAAGGCTAACCCGCCCATTTCGAGTTCATTTCTGAATTCCGGGTTTTTCAACAGCGTCAAAAACTTCGATACGGGCTTCCGGCAGTGGCTGTCGGAAATGGGGACTAACAAAAGAGCCTTCGATCCGTTCGTTCTCGACGCAGGCAATCTGGGGCACACCGTCCGGGGCTTCGAACCAAAAAAGCGCGGTCTGTTCGGTGGTGAATCGGATGTCAAGCTCGACATTGTCGACGACTTCGATCAGACGCTCAACAAGACAGCCGAGGGAAAAGCGTATCCCAGTGAACCCGATAAATTCGTCCAACTGTTCTCGGAAGGCACCGAGCGTTTCGCCCGCGAACGACTCCCCAAGGTGCTGGATTATTAAATCAGCTTACGGTTTTCAGTTCACAGTTTACGGTGAGTTTTCCGCTTCACACTGTAGCTAGAAAACCGTAAACCAGACACCGAAAACTGTACACCGACATTATGCCCACAACATTCAGCTTACATAATCCGACGCCGGGGCTGCACTGGTACGTCAGCAAACCCCTCGGTACGGATCAGATTGCCGCCATCCGCGACCCGCAGGGCGGGCAGACAGTTAAGCAGCCGACTTCGATACCGAGTCCGTTTGCGCGCATCGACCTGGTGCGGTCAGCCTTTCTAAACCTGGCCCTGCGCCCCGACCTCAACGGAACCATCAACGATCAGCGTGTCGTCTCCGACGCACTCGACGTGGGTGAATTGTTTTTCAACTACGACAAGCTAAAAACCTACGTCACGATTACGCCCTTCGACGTTCGTACCGACCTCGACCGGCTGCGCAACTCGATGAATACGGGGCACCGGCGGCTGGGCGACGCGCTCAAACTGTTTCTCGATCAGGACGCAGCCGAGTACAATTTCAACGAGATCAACCGGCTGTTTATCCTCAGCTACCGGGGCCGTGTGGTGGGTGGTACATCGCCCAAAACGATGTTCTTCAGTGGAGGGAATGACCTGAGCTGGGTGGACGTATCCATTGGCAATGACCGGTTGTTCGACCAGTCGACAACACCGCTGTACCAGCGCGACATCGAGTATCAGAAATTCTGGTACGCCATCAAACTGTTCATGCCCAACTTTCGGGAGCGGTTCCGTGAAGTCGACGATTATCTGAACCGTAGCCGGACGCTGCTGCAACAACAGAACCCGACACTGTTCTACCAGCACATTGAAGCCCAGAACGGGCAGTCGTTGCTGACCCGCGAACAGTTCGATAATGAATTTGAAGAACTGATGACCGGTCCCGGCGACATCGTCGAAGTACTGGGCTTTCCGCTACGCAAGAAAAAATCGGATTCGCGGGCCATCGGTCAGGTTAGTGACTTTATCATTAAATCTGACAAGTACAACCGGATTTATGGAAGCAGCCTGCCGCGTCCGATGGTGTTGCAGAACCGCTTCTTCCGGCAGTTTACTTATGTGCCGCAGGCGCAGTGGAATCCTAATACGCCCGTGCCGTACTACGTCCGGGAATCGTGGCGCGACAATCAACGGTCGCTACCCGGTCAGCCTGGTAACTACCCCTGGCTTACGGTCAGCGACTTTCTGGAACCGTACCTGATTCGGTTACCGTACCCCACCGACCGGGGGCGCTTCTACGACGGAAATCTGCAGACACCTGCCACCGACAAAGGCTTTCTGATTCCGCTGAAGCGCGACTTCTTCGATTTCTTCGATGTCGATGATCTGCTGACGGGACGCGTGCGGCTCAAGATGGTTCCGCAGGGCAACGGCATTCAGGTTACACTCGATATTCCCGTTACGGCACCTAGTCAGCCGGGTAATCAATTCGTGACGTTCGAGCGTTTGTATAGCCCCGCCGTCGGGCAGTCGGCCGCGCCGAACGAAACAACCAACGAGGGCACTATCCTCGAAAATTCGTTCACTGTCAACGTCTATCCGTTTGTGCGGTCAGGTTCCGTGACCGTACCGGCCGACTACCGCGTGCAGCTGATCGAATCAGGCTTTGACAGTCAGAATCAGTACAAACTGACGTATTACAAGCAGCAGGATAATGCGGATGTGACGCCTGAATCGACGCATCAGCGTACGGTCCGACAACAAAATACCGACGGGTCAAGCGTGTACGACGTGCTTAGGCAGGAATTCGATTACATGCAGACTAACATCCGGGCCGACGGGCGGGAACTGAACGGATTGCTTATTCCGCGCTGGCAACTCTACAATGGGGGCAGCAAACAGTTCGCCTTCTCGGTGGATTTTGGTACGACCAACACACACATCGAATACAGCGTCGATGGCGGTACACCCCGGCCGTTCGACGTAGCGGAGATAACGCCCCAGGTCGCGACGCTGGTGGCACCGGCGCAGTACAACCCGGCTTTGTTCGAGCTGTTCCTGTTGTACGATCTGGAGTTTGTACCCCCCACGATCGGCCCCGGTAAGCCCGATAGCTTCCCAACACGTACAGCCATTGCCGAGCCGCTGAATCTGAGTTTCAACCAGCAGACGCAGGCGCTGGCCGACTTTAATATCCCGTTCTATGTCGAACGGCAACCGGCTGGTTCTAATCGCATTACGACGAACCTGAAATGGGCCAAGAGCAACGATCAAACCGAACGTCGGGTCGAGGCTTTCCTGGAAGAATTGCTGATGCTGATCAAAAATAAGGTGCTGACCGAAGGGGGGAACCTCTCGCAGACGACGGTGTTCTGGTTCTTCCCGGCCAGTATGACACCCGGTCGTGTCAGTCAGCTCCGTTCCGATTGGCAAACGCTCTACGACCGCTACATCGGCGGGGCGCCGGGGCGCTTACGTGAAGTGTCGGAGTCGGTTGCGCCGTTCTACTACTACAAGCAGAATCCTACGCTCAGCGCGTCAGCCCGGCCGGTTATTAATGTCGATATCGGCGGAGGAACGTCGGATGTGGTGGTCTACGAACGCAACGAACCGCGTCTGCTGACCTCATTCCGCTTTGCCGGTAACGCCATCTACGGCGATGCCTTCAGCGAGTACGGAGCTGCCAGTCATAACGGCTTCGTTCGTAAGTATGCCGATCGGATTCAAACGCTGCTCGACAGTCAAAGCCTAGGTAACCTAAGCGACAATAACCGCCGGATGCTTGATACCAACCGGTCGGAGGATATTCTGGCGTTCTGGTTCTCAATCGAGAAAAGCAACGACGTGAAGGCGAAGAATATGCTGTCGTTCAACGGAATGCTGGCCAAGGACGAGGATCTGAAAGTGGTATTTGTGCTGTTCTACACCGCGCTGATTTACCACATTGCGCAGCTGATGAAGCACAAAGGCATTGGGTTGCCGGGGGCCATCACGTTTAGCGGTACGGGCTCGAAACTGCTGACAATCATCAGCACCGACGATCAGATGCTAGGTAAACTGGCCCGCATCATCTTCGAGAAGGTGTACGGGCATCCCTACGATACCAGCGGCCTGACGCTGTTTTACGAACGGAAGGGACCGAAAGAGGTGACCTGTAAAGGTGCCCTGATGCAGCCGACTAATAGTCGTCCGGTCGATACCGAAGCCATCAGCTATGTGTATCCGGCTACTTTCCAGGACGAGTATGCAGCGCTGACCTATGCCGATCTGCGGAAATCAGAGGTGAC
>JAKONH010000612.1 GCA_022702045.1 Spirosomataceae bacterium | reverse complement strand
CATCGGTCAGGCCTTCTGCCTGCGCCTGCCGGGCTACCTGTACCGAACCCGGCACGATCCATACCTCAACGCCGGGTGCTTTTTGCTTACCCTGTACAAACTGAGCTACGGTACGCAGATCTTCGATGCGGGCATTGGTGCATGATCCGATGAAAACGTAGTCAACGGCTTTGTTGCGCAGTTCCATACCGGGTTCGAGACCCATGTACGCCAGCGATTTTGTGTAGGAGACGTGCTCGGTGTCAGGAATTTCGGTTAGCAAGGGGACATGCTGCCCGATACCAATGCCCATGCCGGGGTTTGTCCCGTACGTGATCATCGGCTGAATATCCTCCGCGTTGTAATGCAGTTCGGTATCGAATGATGCGCCTTCATCGGTTTTGAGCGAACGCCAGGTCGCGACTGCCTGGTCAAAGGCATCTCCCTTCGGCGCAAACTCACGATCCCGAATGTACTCGAAGGTGGTATCGTCGGGGGCAATCAGGCCACCACGGGCACCCATTTCGATGCTCATGTTACAGATCGTCATGCGGGCCTCCATCGACAGATTGCGGATGGTTTCGCCGGCATACTCAACGAAATAGCCGGTAGCACCACTTGCCGAAATCTTCGCGATGATGTAGAGGATGATATCCTTCGCCGTGACGCCATTAGCCAGCGTACCGTCGATGTTTATACGCATCCGCTTGGGCTTGTATTGCAGGATGCACTGCGTTGCCAGCACCTGTTCCACTTCACTGGTACCAATACCGAAAGCAACGTTGCCGAACGCGCCGTGGGTGCTAGTATGGCTGTCACCACAGACGATGGTCATGCCCGGCAGCGTCAGGCCCAGTTCGGGACCGATGATGTGGACAATACCCTGAAACGGGTGGCCAAGGTCGTACAGTTCAACGCCAAATTCCGCGCAGTTGCGACGCAGCGTATCGACCTGATGCCGCGACAGCGCTTCCCGGATCGGTAAGTGCTGATCTTTCGTCGGGACGTTGTGGTCGGCGGTGGCGGTAGTGCGACTGGTATTAAACACGCTGATGCCCCGTTTCCGCAGCCCGTCGAATGCCTGCGGACTCGTTACTTCGTGGATAAAGTGCCGGTCGATGAACAGCGCATCGGGATGGCCCTCGGCGTGTTTAACGACGTGTGCATCCCAGATTTTATCAAATAATGTAGTGGGTTGTGTGTTCATGGTTTGCTCGCTTCTTGCTCGATGATGCCATCGATCCACTCACTGTATCTAACCGATCCTGCTCAGATCAAAAATTCGAACAGGTCGGGTTTGTCATTGATGTATTCAAACTGAATGCGGGCGGCTTTCATCCGCTCGATCAGCGGCTCAAAATCGGCTTTGTACTTCAGCTCAAGACCAACCAGGGCCGGGCCACGCTCGCGGTTGGTTTTTTTCGAGTATTCAAACAGGGTAATGTCGTCGTTCGGGCCGAGTACGTCGGTCAGAAACTCACGCATAGACCCGGCCCGCTGCGCAAACCGGATGATGAAATAATGCTTCAGCCCTTCGTACAGCAGGGACCGCTCTTTAATCTCTTCCGTTCGGGTGATGTCGTTGTTTCCACCACCGACGAGACAAACGACGTTTTTACCTTTGATCTCGTCTTTCAGGAAATCGAGGGCGGCAATACTCAACGCGCCGGCGGGTTCGGCTACGATCGCTTCTTCGTTGTAGAGCTGTAAAATGGTCGTGCATACCTTGCCTTCCGGTACCAGAATAACCTGATCCAGGTTGGTCCGGCAGACTTCAAACGTCATATCGCCAACACGTTTGACGGCGGCCCCGTCGACAAACTTGTTGATTTCGTCCAGTGCCACTACGTGCCCCTGATCGAGCGAGACTTTCATTGATGGAGCGCCCAGCGGTTCGATACCGATTAGCTTTGTTCGGGGACT
Source organism: Spirosomataceae bacterium (assembly GCA_022702045.1). Lineage (GTDB taxonomy): Bacteria > Bacteroidota > Bacteroidia > Cytophagales > Spirosomataceae > Spirosoma. Next base: position 2,271 of record JAKONH010000612.1, on the reverse strand, counting down.
AAGCTGCCGGAATACCGCTGATACGCCGGAGGCCAGGCCGCCCCCGCCAATCGCCATCAGCAGGTAGTCGATTTTGAAGTTGGCGTCTTTGAAAATCTCCAGTCCGACGGTCCCCTGTCCTTCCATGACCTGAACATCGTCGAAGGGGTGGACAAACGTACTGTCGTGTGCATTGACGTACTCAACCGCTGCGTGGTAGGCATCGTCAAACGTATCACCGATCAGGACAACGTCCACGAACTGCTTGCCGAACAGTTTTACCTGCTTCACCTTCTGGTTCGGTGTCGTCGTCGGCATGAAGATCGTGCCGTGAACGGCCATCTTGCGACAAGCATACGCGACACCCTGCGCGTGGTTGCCTGCACTGGCGCACACGACGCCCTTAGCCAATGCTTCAGGCGATAGACTGGCCATTTTATTGTAGGCTCCGCGAATCTTGTAAGAACGAACGACCTGCAAATCTTCCCGCTTCAGGAAAATGGATGCTTCGTAGCGATCCGACAGATTGATGTTTTCCTGCAAAGGCGTATGCACTGCCACGCCCCGGAGCCGATCGGCCGCGAGGTATATATTGTCGAGGTCGGGGGTGGTGACCTTCGCTGCTTCCGTTGTCGTGTTCATTACGTACTGTTAGTCAACAAAAATACGAAAACTTCAGCCCTTTTTTGCCGCGATGATCAGGCCCGTCGACCAGGCTAGTCGGGTCAGCAGCAAGTCGGTACGTTGCGTTAATTCGTCAATGAGTCGGTCTGCTTTTTCTGAATGTCCTTCCGGCCAGTTGGGCTGCGGCAGCATGTCGTCGATGATATATAAACCACCGGGGGCCAGCATCGCCAGTACCGCGTCGAGATCGGTGTATTTACCGGCCCAGGTGTCGGCGAATATAAAATCAAACGGGCCGGTGTTGGTCATTACCCAGTCGGTGCCATCCTGACAATTGAGCTGCAGGCGCTCGTCGTTACCCAGAACGTCACTAGCTATAGCCAGACAGTCAGCATCGTTGTCGACCGAAACCAGCGTGGCCTGATCGTCCATACCCGCCAGAATCCACGCCGTCGATAGTCCCGTGCCGGTACCCAGTTCCAGAAAACGACCGCCCGGCTTGGTAGCCGCCAGGGTGCGTAGCAAGGACGCTGCCTGTGTATCGGCGTTCATGGAAAAGCCAAGTCTGGCAGATGCAGCAACAATGGGCTGATGGGCCGGAACGAAATCGGTGACGGTATCGAGCATGGGGGGAGGGAAAGTGAATGAGAAAGCGGTGCCGGCTGGTTAGCCGACACCGCTATCCACGGTGAGCTAACTAGCTACGCTCAGGACGCAGCGAACGAACGGCTGTACCAGCCTGCCACATTTCTGATTCACGTAGTTCGGCCAGTTCAACTTCCAGCTTCTCGCGGTAGTCGGGCTGCGAGTTACGGTTGATGCTGATTTCAGCCTGCTCCTGACTTTTTACCGAGTTGTACAGTTGCTCGAAAACGGGCTTCGTCGCATCGCGGAACGGCTTCCACCAGTCGAGGGCACCCCGTTGCGCGGTCGTCGAGCAGTTGGCATACATCCAGTCCATACCATTTTCAGCCACTAGCGGCATCAGCGACTGCGTCAGCTCTTCAACCGTTTCGTTGAATGCTTCCGATGGGCTGTGGCCGTTGGCACGCAGCACTTCGTATTGCGCTGCGAAAATGCCCTGGATTGCACCCATCAGCGTGCCGCGTTCGCCGGTTAAGTCAGAGGTTACTTCTTTGTAGAAGTCGGTTTCGAACAGGTAGCCCGAGCCAACACCGATGCCCATAGCGATTGCTTTAGTACGGGCGTTACCTGTTGCATCCTGATAAACAGCGAAGCTTGAGTTAAGGCCTTTACCTTCTACGAACAGCCGGCGCAACGACGTACCCGATCCTTTCGGTGCGACGAGGAATACGTCGACGTCGGCAGGCGGAACGATACCGGTTTTGTCTTTATAGGTTACGCCAAAGCCGTGCGAGAAATACAGCGATTTGCCGGGTTTCAGCGCAGCTTTCACTGTTGGCCACAACTCGATCTGAGCCGCATCCGATAGCAGGAAGCAGATAATCGTGCCTTTTTCAAGAGCTTCTTCAATTTCGAACAGCGTTTCGCCCGGTACCCAGCCATCAGCAACTGCCTTATCGTAGGTTTTGCCTTTCCGCTGCCCAACGATTACGTTGAAGCCATTATCACGCATGTTGAGCGACTGACCGGGGCCTTGTACGCCGTAGCCAATTACTGCAATGGTTTCATCGTTCAGCACCTCAC
>JAKONH010000593.1 GCA_022702045.1 Spirosomataceae bacterium | reverse complement strand
TGACGCAGGGCGATTACAGTCAGAAAAAAGAATACAACGCCCGGCCGCTAGAAGTCGCCCAGCAGTTCGAAGACGCCGGCCTGACGCGGCTACACCTGGTCGATCTCGATGGGGCAAAGGCGAAGCGCGTCATCAACTGGAAAGTGTTGGAACTGATTGCCGGTAAAACCAGCCTGCACGTCGATTTTGGGGGTGGCGTTCAGTCGGACGAAGACTTGCAGATTGCGTTTGAGTGCGGAGCCAAACAGATAACTGGTGGCAGTATCGCTGTAAAGCAGCCCGACGTGATGGAGCGTTGGCTGTCGCAGCACGGTTCCGGCAAAATCATACTGGGGGCCGACGCGAAAAACGAGAAAATTGCCGTCAGCGGTTGGGAAGAAGGTACCGATGTCTGGGTTTACGACTTCGTACAGAACTGGGTCGAAAAGGGTATTCAGTATGTCATCAGTACCGACGTGGCGAAAGACGGACTGCTACAGGGCCCATCATTTGACTTATACCGTACCATGCAGGATCAGCTACCTAAGTTGAACATTGTTGCCAGTGGCGGGGTCAGCACTATGGCGGATGTCGAAACACTGGCCGACATGAACCTGTTTGGCGTCATCATCGGTAAGGCGATCTACGAAGGACGTGTCACGCTCAAAGAGCTAAGCCGATTTGCCAATAGTTAGCGATGAATAACGACTATATCATCAGCACCGACAAATCACGGCTTGATCTGACGGTTATCCACCAATTCCTGAGTCAGGAATCGTACTGGGCGAAGAACATACCCATAGTACTGGTTCAGAAATCAATCGATAATTCACTTTGTTTCGGCGTTTACCTGAATAAGGCTCAAGTCGGTTTTGCCCGAATCATCACTGATTATACCACGTTTGCCTATCTGGCCGACGTATTCATCCTAAACGAGCATCGCGGTCGTGGCCTGTCGAAGCGGCTTATACAGGTCATCACCGAACATCCCGATTTGCAGGGGCTCCGGCGTTGGGTATTGGTAACGCAGGATGCACATACGCTTTATGAGCCGTTTGGTTTTACCGCACTTGACCACTCTGAACGGTATATGCAGCGTACATTATTTACCGGATACTCATGCTGACAAAACGAATCATACCCTGCCTTGATATAAAAGATGGGCGCACCGTAAAAGGGACCAACTTTGTGAATCTGCGCGACGCTGGCGACCCCGTGGCTTTAGCCGCTATGTATGCCGAACAGGGCGCTGACGAACTGGTGTTTCTGGACATCACAGCCACCGTCGACGAGCGCAAAACGCTAATCGAACTGGTCAGGAACGTCGCGCATACGATCAACATTCCCTTCACCGTTGGGGGGGGGATTTCGTCGGTGGCCGATGTGTCAGCGCTGTTGAACGCGGGTGCCGATAAAATTTCAATCAATTCATCGGCAGTGCGAAACCCCGACTTGGTTAATGAACTAGCCCTGGAATTTGGGAGTCAGTGTGTGGTCGTAGCCATCGATACACGCTACGTCGATGGGGAGCATATCGTCCATACGCACGGCGGCCGCAAACCAACCGAACTGCGTACGATTGTGTGGGCACAGGAGGTTGAGAAGCGTGGGGCGGGTGAACTGCTGCTGACATCCATGGATGCTGACGGTACGAAAGCCGGTTTTGCTATTGAGTTGACAGCACAGATTTCCGGTGCGGCCAACATTCCCGTCATTGCATCGGGTGGGGCAGGCACGATGGACCATTTCGTCGATGTCTTTACTACGGGTAAAGCCGACGCGGGTTTGGCTGCCAGTATCTTCCACTTCCGCGAAATCGACATCCCCGACCTGAAAGGTTATCTGCGTAGAAAGGGCGTCGAGATGCGAATCTGAGTTGTGGATTTTAAACACCGAGGGTAAGGAAGGTTCACGGAGAGAACAGAGAATAAATAGAAGCACTGGGTTTCATACCGACGTCTCTACTCATCCTCCGCTCTCTCTGTGAAACCTCCGTGTTTTAAAACCATTAAAACTGAAATCCTAAATCAATCGATACAGCCCGATTCTTAGAGATTAGCTCCCGCCCACGCGCAACGTTTAGCAGACCCCGTTGATAGCTGATACCCAAGTTGAGTGCATTGTTTCGGTTCAGCTTGTACTGCACACCCGTCCCGAGCAGCAGCTCGATATCGCCGAAGCCATATTGCCGTCGATCGCCACCGCTTTCGGCCAGATAAAGGCCATTCCGGGATTTATCCTGTGCTTTTTCGGCCAGCTTCAGGCTCAATAGACCGCCTGTCTGCACGTAAAGTCGTATGCCCGGTGCAATATCATTGGCAAACAACTTCACCGTAACTGGCAGCTGGAGGTATTGAAGATTATAGGTCGATTCCTGCTCGGGTAAATTCGGGTTGAACCGCGATTGTCCGAACGCCCCTGGCATCTGAAAACCCGACCGTTTTATTGTGTACCACAAGCCGGTGCTGAACGCATAGCGATCTTTGAAGAAATAATAGTCGAGCGTTGGGCCGACGCTGAATCGCATGCCTGCGCCATTATTCCGGAAACCCAGGTACGAACCTGTTCCGTCGGCTGTATTCAGGTCGAGGTGTGGGGCGAAGCGGATACCCATTTCGATGAGGTGCGTTGGGCGCGCATAGTCCGGTCCGGTCTCGTCGTTTGTGCCGGTGGTTTGCCGACGACGACGACGTTTGCGATCATCCTCATAGTCGCGCCGGTTCTGATCCTGCCCGTCGTAATTATCGCCGAGAATTTTTCGAAATCGTCGCTCAGTAACGCTGGATTCTTTCGTTTTCAGCCGGTATAGGGCCGGTGACTTAGTCTGCGCCTGACTGAGCGTACTCAGTAGAAGCAATGAAATGAGCCCGAACCCTGCAACTTTTTTCATAATTTTGTACGTTTTCAATATAGAAAACCGGTGATTTTCATGCAAATACGCGTTGCCCTGCTTGGGCTTTTTTGCGGGTTATGGCTGTGTTCATGCTCAAAACCCGACGACGTGTCGGTTGTTCGGCTCGATCAGCAACTGTTTGCCGCTAAATCGGCCGACGATATCCGCGCCTTTCTAAATCAGCATCCCGCCGTCGCTCAATTGTATTTTAACGCGAACCAGGCTAGTAATGATACGGCAGTCGTCCGGGAATTGACTGACCGGGTCAATAATCCGGCTTTGCAGAATTTCAACAAAGAATTACAGGCCGAGTACGGTGACTTTAGTGAACTGCGTATGCAGCTTGCTAATGCGTTCGCCAACATTCAAAAAGACTTCCCGGACTTTAAAGTGCCCCGCGTCGAAACGATTGCAACGGGCTTCATGGGGCCTGATCTGATCGTAAACGATAGCTTGGTCATCATCGGAATCGACTATTTTGCCGGCCCCAAATCAAAATATCGTCCGGTGGGTCCACAGTATCCTCAATACATTCTACGCCGGTACCAGCCGGAATACATAGTGCCAGCTGTTATCTTCGCTATATCGGACCGGTACAATGCGACCAACCGTACCGATCAAACGTTGCTGGCCGATATGATATACTACGGCAAAGGCTACGTATTTACCCGTACGATGTTGCCAGACGAAAAAGCGACCCCTGATAGTCTGATCATCGGCTATACAGACAAGCAATTGACCGAAACGTTTAACGCACAGGATATTGTCTGGGGCCATTTTATCGACGAGCGGCTACTGTATCAGACTAGCCCGGCTATTAAGCAACGGTACATGAACGAACGGCCCTTCACGGCCGAGATTGGACGGTCTGCTCCGGGAGCTATTGGTCGTTGGGTGGGCTGGCGTATCGTTAGCGCCTATTACGACAAACGAAGCGTAGGCATCCGGGAATTGATGCAGAATGGCGACGCCCGGCAAATCTTTGAGCAGTCGGGCTATAAAGGACAACTAGATTAATTAACGCATACCGGCTAACAGCCGGTTGACGATCAAAGCAATGGCTAGACGAAGAGGTACCGATAGCGAATCGGACGAGGCCGACAAAAAACGCGTAACAAAAGAAGGGTTCCGTAAGGCACTGAGCATCTTTCAGTTTGTGCGGCCCTATCGCTTGCAATACATCATTGGGTTTGTATTCCTGATCCTGTCGGCAGGAACAACGATGAGCTTTGGCTTGCTCATCGGGCAGATTACCAGCGTTATTCAGGGTAAGTCGGCATATACGCTCAACCAGGTTACGTTGTTTTTCGTAGGCGTACTGGTCGCGCAGGCCATTTTTTCGTTCTTCCGCATTTACTTTTTCTCACAGGTTAGCGAGCGGGCCATGGCCGATGTACGCCGGGCTACGTACAGTAAAATCATCACGCTGCCGATCCCCTTTTTCGAACAGCGCCGGGTTGGTGAACTCACGAGCCGGATTTCGGCCGACGTATCGCAGTTGCAGGACGTGCTGACGCTGACTGTAGCTGAACTATTCCGGCAGGTAGCGACGCTGCTGATCGGCACGGCAATTATCTTCTACGTGTCCTGGAAGCTGACGCTGTTCATGCTGGCAACGTTCCCGGTTATCATCATTGCGGCTATCTTCTTCGGCAAGTTTATCCGCAAGTTGTCAAAGCGGGCGCAGGATCATCTGGCTGAAGCGAGCGTCGTCGTTGAGGAAACGTTGCAATCGGTCAATGTTGTTAAATCGTTTACCAACGAACGGCTGGAAATCAGCCGGTATGGTTCGGCTTTACAGCGGGTTGTCACTACGGCCTTGCACGCAGCCAAATACCGGGGGATATTCGTATCGTTCATCATCTTTGCCTTATTCGGTGGTATTATCGGCGTAGTATGGTACGGCGGTTCACTGGTATTAAACAATGAGATGCCTTTTTCTGACCTGTTGACGTTTATCGTATACACCACGTTCATCGGTGGTTCGGTGGCAGGTATGGGCGATCTGTATGCCCAGTTACAGAAAACGGTGGGCTCGTCGGAGCGGATTCTGGAAATTCTGGGTGAAGCATCGGAAGTCAATGCAGAAGATGAACTGCCGCTGTTCGTACCCGTACAGGGTAACGTACAGTTCGAGAACCTCAAATTCTCGTATCCGGCCCGTCCGGACATTGCTGTTCTGAAAGGCGTATCACTCGATGTTGCCGCCGGACGCAAGATTGCGCTGGTAGGGCAAAGTGGAGCTGGTAAGTCGACGCTGGTGCAACTACTGATGCGCTATTATAACTTGAGCAGCGGCCGCATCACCATCGACGGTCGCGATCTGACGAGCTTCAACCTGACGGAGCTGCGTAAGAACATCGCCGTAGTGCCGCAGGAAGTGATTCTGTTTGGCGGGACAATCATGGAGAACATTCAGTATGGCCGGCTGGGTGCTACGGAAGCTGATGTTCGCGAAGCTGCCCGTAAGGCCAACGCGCTGAACTTCATCGAGTCGTTTCCAGAGGGCTTTAAAACTATCGTTGGCGAACGGGGGGTTAAGCTATCGGGTGGTCAGCGGCAGCGTATCGCCATTGCCCGTGCCATTTTGAAAGATCCAGCAATTCTGGTGCTCGACGAAGCGACGAGTTCACTCGATGCCGAGTCGGAACAGCTGGTCCAATCGGCGCTGGATGAGCTGATGCAGAACCGCACGACGATTATCATTGCCCACCGGCTGGCTACTATCCGCAAGGTCGACAAAATCTACGTACTGCGCGAAGGACAAATCGCCGAAGCGGGTACGCACGACGAACTGGCGACATTGGAAGATGGTGTCTATGCGAATCTGGTTAAACTTCAGTTCGAGCCGATCACCTAGTTCGGAAATTCCTCAACTTATACCGTCAACTTGTATGAACGCTGTCCAAACACTTAAAAGCTTTAACCTCCGCCACACAGCTGGCCGGGAGGAAGTGCTCGACCTGTTTTTGAAGGCAGGTTATGCATTGGCACACAATGACGTTGAAAGCGGCCTCGGCCCCGACCACGATCGTGTAACGATCTATCGGACGCTACGGACGTTTCTGGATAAAGGACTGCTCCACAAAGTGCTGGACGATGAAGGGGGGACGAAATACGCCCTATGCCGCGAGACTTGCTCACAAGGCCATCATCACCACGAACACGTCCATTTTAAGTGCGAAAACTGCGGTCAGACCGTCTGTCTGGATAGCGTTCGTATACCGGCACTAGCGCTCCCTGAGGGCTACGAGCGTCGGGAAACAAACCTGCTTATTCAGGGCACCTGCCGCGACTGCAAGCAGTAGCATAGCTTTATTGCAGTGTCTATTTCAGTAGTGTTAGTGTCGGGCTTGTAACCCGGCACTTTTGTTTTGAGGCCATCCGACAGCTAGAGTAGAGTCGATTTTGTCATGCTGACGCAGGAAGCACCTTATGTGATCAACAATGGAATAAGTACACGTATAATACCAGCACGACATAAAAATTGCTTTATCTATGCGTGGTGTTATGTGATCGAACTAGCACCATTTTCAGCGCACGAACGCAAATCCACAACGGCCATGCAGGAGCCTTTCTTTAAACCTTGGGTAGGGGAGGACTACCGTAGTCAAGTACCGAAAACTCTGGTACTTGGCGAGTCTCACTATGGTATTTCGGAATCGTACACTCCTGAGTTTACGCAATACGTTGTTAAAGACTGGGCGCTTTGTCAACGAGGTAGTAGTCCTTACTTTACAAAAATTGCTAAGATCTTATTGAGTAAACCGTATGAATGGATCAGCCTAGAAGAGAAATATAAGCTGTGGAATCGAGTAGCGTTTTATAACTATGTGCAGCAGTTTGTCGGTGATAGGCCACGTATGCGGCCGACTCTTGAAATGTGGTTGGAAGCTGAGGAAGCTCTCGACTATGTCATAGCACAGCTGACGCCTGACATTGTAATTGTCACGGGTAAAGAACTTGGATACTATGTAAGCTCGTTTGAAGAGAAATACATCGGTCCCGCCAAATTCTGTTACTGAACGCATCCATCCGCACGAACATTTAAAAAAGAAGATGCCATCAAGGCATTCGAGGACGTAAAGAGAAACTATGCAAATTGACCCAAACGCTGTGTTTCAGCAGCGGCAGCAAACATTTATACAGCAGGAGCAGAACGCCCAGCAGCGACATAACCAGTTGGCGATGATTCGGCTGGTCTGGTTCGTGGTGGCTGTCATTGCCGTGTGGCTGCTTGGTCAGGCAGGGCAATCGTGGGCAGTTGTAGGCACGTTGGTCGTTGGCATTGCCGGATTCCTGATCCTGCTACGAAAGCACCAGGCTATCCGGCGTGAGCGCGACCTGGCGCGTCAGCTTGTATTCGTCAACGAAGATGAGTCCGCCCGCCTTCAGCGGCAGTACCGCCGATCCGAAACGGGCCAATTATTTACGTCAGCTATACATCCGTATGCCGGGGATCTAGACGTTTTTGGTACTCATTCACTGTTCCGGCTGCTCAACCGAACGCATACGCGGGAAGGCCAGATTCGACTGGCTAGCTGGCTGCAAAATCCGTCGTCCGCTGATACGATCCGACTACGGCAGGAAGCGGTACAGCAACTTGTTTCGCAACTCGACTGGCGTCAGCAGTTTGAAGCGCTGGCACGCGTAGAGGAAACGGTTGGTCGGTCGCCGGATGCGCTCATTAACTGGGCCGAGGCACCGAACGAACCGTTACCCAGGTATATCAACGTCGGGCGCTTTTTGATGCCTACAGTGACGCTGGCTCTGTTTGTTGCCTGGCTAACTGGGTATGTACCGGGTATGACCGTGGTCGCATCAGTAGGCGTATCCTGGCTCATATTGCGGCAAACGGCTGAGCGGGTCATCCGCTTGAGTGATCAGACTGTCGAACTGTCGACAGCGCTACAAACAGTCAATACGCTGTTTGTGCAGGCCGAGCAGGTAGCAGGTAATGCCACCCGGCTAGTTGCAGTCCGGGAAGCGCTGTCGAGTCAGTCGCAGAAAGCGTCGGAGGCCGTTAGCGAACTGGCTAGTCTGACCGAAGGACTCAATTACCGACGTAACCCATATTTCTATTTTCTCTTCGGTATCGCCACGCTCTGGGACTGGCACTACCTCATTCGACTTACCAACTGGCGCGCACAACACGGGCCGGCACTTCGTCGCTGGTTCGACGCATTGGGTGAACTGGAAGCCCTGAACAGCCTGGCTGGCTTTGCCTACGCACACCCGACCTATGCTACACCGACGATCACTAATGGTGAACTGGCGCTTACGATGACAGCCGCATCACACCCGTTACTGGTGCCTGATCGAAGCGTAGCTAATTCGCTTACTCTGGCTGATTCCGGGCAAACCATTCTGATTACGGGTTCAAACATGTCGGGAAAGAGTACCTTTCTACGAACGGTTGGAACTAACGTAGTACTGGCACTGGCGGGTGCGGTCGTCAGTGCTGAACAGTTCAGTTGTTCGGTCGTGCAGGTCTTTACCAGTATGCGTACGCAGGACTCGCTGGAAGAAAGTACATCGTCGTTCTACGCAGAATTAAAGCGCCTACAGGCATTGATTACGCTTACAAACACGCCATCGACGTTGCCCGTGTTGTATTTCCTGGATGAAATCTTAAAAGGAACCAACTCTGTTGACCGGCACCGGGGCGCGGAAGCGCTGATTCGGCAACTACATAAAACGACGGCGTCCGGTTTCGTCTCGACGCATGACCTTGAGCTGGGCCAATTAACGAACGCGTCTGCTTTTATCCGTAACTATCATTTTCAGTCAGACCTGCGCGCTGGTGAACTGATATTTGATTACCGGCTTCGCTCTGGCGTTTGTACGGCGTTTAATGCTAGTCAGCTTATGCAGGCTATTGGTATTCAAATCAATGAATTGACTTAATAAAGTAATAGTAGGTCGTTGGTTTATGCTTTTTTCTCTCTGATTCGTCCTAAACAAGGCTGGCTGTTGCTTGTTCTCTTTGGGGAAGGGTGTATCTTTGCTTACGCAAAAATTAGTATGCTTGCATACTAATTAAATGGATATGAGACGGCAGGATGCATTAATCGGACAGAACAAGCACAAAAAAAGCCTTCCCAGTGGGAAGGCTTGCGTTGAGGTGGTGATGGACGGAATCGAACCGCCGACACAAGGATTTTCAGTCCTT
>JAKONH010000551.1 GCA_022702045.1 Spirosomataceae bacterium | reverse complement strand
AAGAAAGATGCGACGCACGTCATCCGGCAGGAGGTAGTGAAGGTTGCCAAAGGAAAGATTACCCTGCGCCGGGATAGTCACGAAGCCCGCACGACGGTCGACCTGAAAAAAGAAGTCATCGAAGTGGTCTGGCCCATGTAGAGACGCGACCCCTCGCGTCTCATATCCCGGATGGTTATTACCCCAGATGGCCATTGCCCCGGATGGTTATTACACGAATGGCTGTTACCCCTCGCGTCTCATATCCCGGCTGGTTATTACCCCGGCTGGCCATTGCTGACGCGTGCTGAGACGCAAGGGGTTGCGTCTCTACCTGTTTCCCAAACGCTCCCGCAGCGCGACTCATGGCTGAGTTGGCTGCGGGAGCGTTTTTTTGCAGTATTGCTAGTATATAGACCGAAAAATAAAGTGTCTATTGTATTGATAGTCAGTAAATAGGTAATTCGTGTAAACCCGTGACTATTTATGAGAAACCGCTACGTACTGTTACTTGCTGGTTTGGCTGGTCTGCTGCTGACGCCGTCGGCAAGGGCGCAACTGGGAAATGTTGATTCGCTGACCCGCTACCTGAAAACGCATGTGCCGGCCGACACGGCCTACGTACGTGCTATGGACCCGGTGATCATCGACATGATCTACAAAAAGTCGGAGTACGCCCGCGCTGATTCGATGAGTCGGCAGATGATTGAGCTGGCGACGCGTCTGCATGACTGGAATGGCGTGGTCCGGGGCTATCGGAATAAGAGTATCCTACACCTGATGTCGGCCAATTACGAGCAATCGGTGGCTAGCTCGAAAAAGGCGCTGGAGATCGCCGAACAGCACAACATGCCCCCGGTAATCATTGGCGGGCTGTTGAGTAACATGGCCGCAGCCTACGACCGGATGGGCAATCCCCCGATGGTTTTCCAGACAGCATTACGGGCGATTCAATGGCAGGAAAAGCATGATTATCGCCCCCGTTCCCCCGTCGTGTACCGATTGATCGGAGGAGCACTGGTGAAGATGGGCAAGAAAGAACAGGCATTGCCCTACTACCAGAAAGCGGGCGTGCTGTTTCGTGAACTGGGTGACCCGCGCGGTATCGCCATCTTTGAAAATCAGCTTGGCGAACTATACAACACGCTGAATCAGCCGCAACAGGCTATGGTTCACCTGCGAGAATCGCAGAAATTGGCGGAGAAGCTACAATTCGACATGCTTCAGTTCGATGTATTCGACGGCATGGCGAACGCATCACGGCTGTTAAACAAACCTGCCGAAGGGCTCGCCTATGCCCGTCGCGCTCTGGCTATTGCCGAGAAACAGCAGAATAAACTGGCCGTGTGTAACGCATACGGTACCATCGCCAACCTGCACCAGGCCCAGAAAGACTATACACAGGCTGAAGCCTACTTGAAGAAAGCCCTGACGCTGGCCGAAGACAACGACTTCAACGACAATCGAAAAGCCCTGACGCAGCAGCTGGCCGACCTGTACGGTGTACAGAACAAATACCACCTGGCCTACACCTTTCAGTTGCAGAAAAACCGGCAGGTCGACTCGGCCATTGCCATTCGCACGAATGCCGAGCTGCAACGAATGGTTGCGCAGTACGAGACTGAGAAGAAAGAAGCGCGGATCAAGTTGTTACAGCGGGAAACGCAGGTGCTACAGCAGGCGAAACAACTGGAGCAGGAAGAAGCCCGGCAGGCCCGCTGGCAGCGCAACGCTGGTCTGATCGGTGGTCTGCTGTTGCTGCTGTTGGGGGGGGCGGTCAGTGCGTGGCTGCTGAATCGCTCGAAGGTGCAGCGGCTCGAAGAGTCGCAGCGGCTGCGGCAACGGATCGCCCACGACCTGCACGACGAGGTAGGCAGTACCCTCAGCAGTATTTCGCTCTTGAGTGGGCATACCGATAAGTTGCTCAGTGAGAATAGGCCGGAAACGGCGCAGCGGATGGTTCAGAAAATTTACACCGACGCCCGGCAGATTCTGGAATCCATCGACGAAATTATCTGGACGATCAATCCCGGCAACGATTCGCTTCAACGCATCGTGATACGGTTGCAGGAATACGCCCAGCCGCTGATGGAGTCGAAGCAGATTGGGTTTACGTTCAGCGTTGATCCGGCGCTGGAACACTTGCCCGTGTCGATGGAAGTCCGCCGAAACCTGTACCTGATTGGTAAAGAAGCGATCAACAACCTGATCAAATACTCCGAAGCGACCCTGGCGACCATGCGCTTTGAACGGCGGGGCGATCAGCTTGCGGTCTTGCTTGAAGACAACGGTCGTGGTTTCGATACCAATCAGCTCAGTAGCCGTACTGGGCAGCAAAGCATGCAGCAGCGGGCATCGGCAATGGGCGGTACACTGACCGTACAGTCGACGCCGGGGCAGGGCACCCGGCTCGAACTGACAGCCGACACCCTGTAGTCCGCTGTCATATACTTATCCGATTTCGGTGAATCGTTGGGCTTCGTAGCTTTGTAAGCCGTTGGTTAGTTGCCCTTAGTACAGGACACAAGTCGAATCAGCACGCTGTGCGACTAGGTATGTATTACGTAAAATCCCGAGTCTGTGAAGACACAGACCCGTTGCACTAGCTGGCACACCCAGGTCTGTCACCGTGGCGCGGTGAAGACACAGACCTGGGACGTAGTTTTGTCCTTTACTTAAGTTAGTTGCCACACCACCTCCTTGTTCGACCATGATTCGTGTTACTATCTTCGACGATAACCGTTCCCTGCGGGAAACGCTCGCGCTGGTTTTCGACGCTACCGACGACCTGATTGTGACCGGAGCCTACGCCGATGCCCTCGATGCGGTGCGGTGTGTACAGCGCGATCAGCCCGACGTCATTCTGATGGACATCGACATGCCGGGTCGGACGGGTATCGAAGCGGTGTCGCTGATTCGGCAGCA
>JAKONH010000543.1 GCA_022702045.1 Spirosomataceae bacterium | reverse complement strand
CTTCCTGACGTAATCCTGAGTGAAGGAGGATTGAAACGAGCCGGGGAATGGCTCAATGCACGGTCAGTTGCGAACTTCCTGACGTAATCCTGAGTGAAGAAGGATTGAAACATTTCCGTAAGGGCTATATCGTATTTTTCTTCCAGTTCCTTCCTGATGTAATCCTGAGTGAAGAAGGATTGAAACGCAATAATTCATTTTAACGAGTTGCCGGATTGGAATGCTTCCTGATGTAATCCTGTGATAAGAAAAATTGAAACTAATGTCGATCAGCAAAACAGCGGACGGCGGAAACTTCTTCTAGAGGTAATTCTAAATAAAGAAGGATCGAGTACGTGTGACGGTTGAACGAGTGGGACTACTGTTAGAAACGATTGCTCTCACTTTTTGCTACCCGTGCCTCCGGGAAATGGAACATACGTCGTCTGTTGGCCGTCTAATGACCGGAACGGTGGGGAACAGGACCGTTGCCTTATTTCGGCCAATGAATCGTTGCCGTTGCGCGGATGGAACCGGTTTAGCTGGTTCATCTGAACAGGCCATAGCCTGTGCTGCAGGAATGGCGTAGACAGCATCCGATGATTCAGATTACTTCATTGACAACCCTGGGCCTTACAGCGTTGCTATTCTTCGTGGCCGTGTTTGGCCGCTACGTTCTCTTTTCACTTGTGTTCGACTGGCTCTTTACCGGTTCGACTGCGGAGCAACCGACCGGAAGACCGATTCAGGAACGGCAGCGAAAGCCGGATCAGCAATGGCGGGAGATTGGCTGGTCGGCGCTCACCTCCCTTATCTTCGCGGCCATCGGGCTGGGCGTTATGGTGGCGTATCAGGCGGGAGCGACCCGGATTTACACGGACGTTCAGGCCTACGGTTGGCTGTGGTACATCGTTAGCATCGGGCTGGTGCTGTTTACTCAGGAAACCTATTACTACTGGCTCCACCGCTGGATGCACCGGCCGGGCGTGTATCGATGGATCCACAAAGTGCACCATGATAGCCTGACCACCTCGCCTTGGACCGCCTTTTCGTTTCACCCGACTGAAAGCACACTACAGGCGCTACTGTTGCCGGCGCTGACCTTCGTCCTGCCGCTCCATAGTACCGCCATCTGCCTGATCCTGATTATCATGACTGTGTCGGGCGCGATTAACCACCTGAATACGGAAGTCTATCCGCATGCCTTCGACCGGCACTGGCTGGGCCGGTGGCTGATCGGCGCGACGCACCATAGTCTGCATCATAGTCAGTTTCGGTACAACTACGGGCTGTACTTCACCTGGTGGGACAAGTGGATGAAGACGGAAAGCCCGGACTTTCAGCGGCTCTTCGCCGAAAAAAGCAGAAAAAAAACGTCTCGATAGTGCATCGCCACAGTACATCGTACAGTTATAGAAAAGCCGAATCGATCATCGATTCGGCTTTTCTGTAACCCCGGAGCGATTGCTTTAACGAAGGCAGTGGTGGCCGGGCTGACGCGTTTCCGGGTGTAGCGAATTGCTGTTGCGTGCGTGTTAGGTCCCCTGTCTTAGACTCAACAGCGCTTCGTCAAACCAGGCGCTGTTAGTTATTACCCGACCGGTTTGACGAAGTGCCCTTCGAGCCAGACGTGCTGCTGCGCGAACCGGCGGCTGTCGTACCGGTCGTGCCACCCGTACCGCCTGCGGTTTGGGTCGTGCCCGTCTGCCGGTTTTTGGGTTTACCGCCCGACTTCGTATTCGTGCCCGTTGACCGCTGACCGGATGTCGATCCCTGGCCAGACGCTGACCGCTGACCAGATACGTTACCACCTGCCTGATTGTTTGCAGTACTTGAGCCATTCGTCTGACCAGAACCGGCGCCTGAACCGCTCGTGCCCTGCGCCGAAGAACTGCCGGATTGTGCCTGCACACCGATGGCCGCTGCTACCAGCAGGGCAACCGCCATTACTGTCGTTTTCATGCGTTGTGTTTGTTTACGAGGCTTTGTTTGCTGCACTCGGGGGGATAACTATCGGCTGGGCGTACGGTCCATTCCGGTACTTGGAAGTGAGGGAAAAGGCGACGTCAGTCTTCGCGGGCTTCCTTGCGGTTCGCGTCGGCCATCCGGACGATGCGGGGGGTAAACCGGGCTACGACCTGCACTAGCTCACGCTGCGCCCCGATCACGGTTTCAATGTCTTTGTAAACCATCGGCGCTTCGTCCAGATCGCTGCCAATCAGGTGTACGTTGGCGTCGGTAAGGGCCTGGGCCAATTGGGCTGGCGTCACGGTAGCGAGGGCCTTCGTTCGCGACATCACCCGTCCGGCGCCGTGCGAGGCTGAATGTAGTGCGTCGGGCTTCCCCAAGCCACGCACCACAAAACCCGGCTGTGTCATTGACCCCGGAATGATACCCAGCACGTCGGGGCCGGCTGGAGTAGCTCCCTTCCGGTGCACCATCACCGACCGGCCATCGGCTAGCTGCTCCTGCCAGGCAAAGTTGTGGTGATTCTCCAGCCGAGCCAGCGGGACCTGGTTCAGGGCTCGTGCCATCTTGTTGTGAATCTCGTGGTGGCTGGCCGACGCGTAATCGCCTGCCAGATTCATCGCGATCCAGTATGCTTGTCCTTCTTCCGTGTTCAGATCGAGCCAGGCCAGGTGAGCCGCTTGCTTGGGCAGTCGTGTTTTCTGCATCGCCAGCTTCGAATAATAACTGGCGATATTGGCGCCGAACCCCCGCGAGCCCGAATGCGACAGTAGGGCTAGGTACGAACCGACCGGCAGGGCCAACTGCGCATCGGGGGCGTCGACCGATAAGATACCCCATTCGACGAAGTGGTTGCCCGTGCCGGAACTGCCCAGCTGCCGGTACGCCTTGTCTTTCAGCTCGCGAATGACCTTCGTAGCCCGCCATTCGTCCCGGTCCATCACGCTGGTGTCGAACTTGGTACGGACTTCACCGCCGATGCCGAACGTGGCGTTATCGAGTAGCGATTTAGCCAGTAGCGACGCGTCGCGGTCGATTATCATCGGTGGTAGATCGAATACCGACAGACACATCTGGCAGGCGATGTCGACCCCCACGGCATAGGGAATGATGGTGTTTGGTTCGGTGGCCAGTACCCCGCCAATGGGCAGGCCGTAGCCATGATGCGCGTCGGGCATCAGCGCCCCCGCGACGGCAATGGGTAGACTGACGGCCGCTTCCATTTGTTGCAGGGCTCCCGCTTCGATATACTCGGCCCCGTAAATCGTGTAGGGAACCGGCGTTTCGCGTAGCGCATGGGTTGTCTCCGACTGCCGACCGGTCGCGTTCAGCGCGTAAGGAGCCGGGTCGGGTGGGAGACAGGCCTGCCCTGCTTCGGTAAGCTGTATCGGTATGCCTTGTTTGTTGGCGTCGTGCACCGCCCGCGCCAGATTCGTAACCTTGTTGCGGCTCATGGCGTATTTCTTGGGGTTTTGCAGCAGTTGCGCCAGCAGGCCCAGCACGGCCTCCCGTGTCATTGCCGTATGGTCGAGCAGGCCGTTTCCTACGCGCAAAAAAGCGGGGATCAGCGTTTCCGGCACGGGTGCCAACAGTCGTATGTCGGCAATAGTAAGTGGTGTGTTCATAAAATTGTGGACCATAAGGTTGTAGACTGAAGCCCCGCACCCGAATCGGGCGCGGAGCAGGATTTAATTTTTGGCGGTACCCAGCAGTCCTTTCAACTGCTCCAGCAATTGTCCGTTGCCCGATATAGAAATCGAACTGACCTTCTCGGCAATTTTCTCGACGTACTCCATCTCCTTCAGTTTCCAGAGCATGTCGTTTTCTTCCAGCAGTCGGGCCGTGTTGAGCAGGCTGCGGGTCGACGCGGTTTCTTCCCGGCGCATAATCGTGTTGGCCTGCGCTTTCTTTTCCGCCATCAGCACCTGATTCAGGATGTCGCGCATGTCGCCCGGCAGAATGATGTCGCGTAAGCCACCGTCCCGCAGTTCGACGCCGATAGCTGCGGCTGCGTCGAGACTGTGGCGAATGACGTCGTCGGCCAGGCTGCTTTTGGTTTCCAGCAACTGATCGAGCGTCTGATTCCCGATGTAAGCGCGCAACGCCAACTGCATCAGTACGTAGAGCTGTCGCTCGTGTTCCTTGTTATCGACCAGCGCTTTCAGCACATCGACAACGCGGTACTGTATAAAGAAACTCACCCGTAACGTGGCCTTGTCGCGGGTCAGGATTTCCTGGCCCGATACTTCCAGCTGCTGCTGCCGCATGTCGATTTTCTGCACCTGCACCGCCGTGTTGTTTTTCCAGAAGTGATACGTGCCGGGGGTAAGCACCTGACTAAACGCCCAGTCGACAAACAACACCCCCTTTTCATGCGCTTCCACGACAAACGTGCGGACGTAAGCGCCCAACGGCTGCGGCAACAGCGACTGTAGGTTGACGTCGGCCGGAATAGTCAGCTGCGACGGGTCGACACGCTGGTAGGTGAACTGCCGAACCCCTTTCCAGAAGGGCCAGCGCCCCCGACCGAGTACCCGCTGAAACTGCCCGTTTTCGTATTGCAGCACCAACTCATTGTCGGCCACGTCGACGATGTCCAGCTCGGCAGCGACGGCCGGGTAAGCCAGCAGCACGGACAGGTCGATGGGGGGCTTGTCGAGCAACGTACCCCGATTGTACGTATACAGGGTCTCGTTCGGCCAGAGCCAGTGCGTACCTGCTGGTAGTAGTCGGGCGAATCCACCGTGTCGGCAGACGATGCCTACCTGAAATTCCTGAACGCGAACGAGTTGTATCATCGTGGTAAACGGTTTGTGTGTGCGGTTTTGTAGGTTGTAACAGGCCGGGTGTCCAGCTGACCCGTACGGAAACGAAGGTGCCGGAGCGGTACCAACCACCCTGACAGCGGGGCTTCATCGATACCATCCGGTAGAATGGGTACCGATGCCATGCCACTGCGCAGGTAGTCGGCCTGAGCGACGGTGGGCTTCGTTTGCTGGTTCGGAGCAGCCTGTTTACGCACCGCCGAAGCGAGGATAAACCAGACAGCCCAGCCTGATGGCAACGAAACAGAGCCCAGTTTAGAAGCGGGCAACTTCTCCAACCAACGGTTAGCCCCAGGGGACTAATGCGGGAATTGAACCCGACTTTGATTGACAAAGACAACGCAGCACCGGCAGCATATCGATAGCCATTGGCGACAACACTACGGGGCCGAGATAAAAAACCCGCGTCTGGTCCGGCATTGGTTGCCCTTATCGGAAGCAAAGGTTGGTGGCTACTACGCAGTGTTTTTGCGTAGTTTGAAAAAAGTCGTCTGCTCAGCAAACTTTTTTTCTGACGTCGACTCTCCTCCGCACATGGGTGTGTAGTAGTCGTACGATTTACGGAACGGTAAGCGGCCTTTGAAAAAAGTTGAAGTACTTACGGGCTGTTTATCCACCCATGATTGCCCAACAGAAACTGCTACGCGTTTTCACGCTGATCCGGCTGTTAAAGCAGCGTCCGGGTCGTACCATCGCCCAGCTAGCCCAGGCGCTGGACATCGACAAACGGTCGGTATATCGGTATCTGACCTTGCTGGAAGAAGTCGGTTACGAACACGACCTCGACGAGCATCAGCGCTATTTTCTGTTTGAAGATGAGACGACCGGTAGCCCGACGTTTACGGAAGACGAAGCCGAACTGCTCCGGCAGGCACTGACCAGTCTGCCGGCCGACAGCCTGCTCGTGGGTAGTATCCGGCAGAAGGTCTTTCTGGCTTCGACGCATCTCCCACTAGCCGACGGGCTCATCGATCTGCATCAGGGGCGGATTGTACAACGCCTGGCCGAAGCCCTGCGCGACAGAAAACAGGTGCAACTAATTCGTTATCAGTCGACCAACTCCAATTCGATGACGTAATCCTGAGTAAAGAAGGATTGAAACCCCGTTGAAACAGTCGCTTGCCTTTTGCATGAATCTCTTCCTGACGTAATCCTGAGTGAAGAAGGATTGAAACGTCCTGTATATCTGCTAGTTGATATTGGAGAACTGGCTTCCTGACGTAATCCTGAGTGAAGAAGGATTGGAGCTAATTGAAAATTGCCAGCCGGTTGCGTATTAGTTAACTGTGGTGGATCGTATCCTCATTGCTGCGGTTGAAATGCGGGAAATCTTCTGTTCATACGTGTTTCATTGCGTTGTGGTCGTTGACTCGTGTCTGTAGCTCGCTTACGTTCTGCACAATGGAATCTCGTAATTATCAACCAATCAGTCTGCTGCCAGTGGCGACCAATCACAGGCTTAGTAACACGACTGATGAACCCCCGATCGGTCAGATCCCTGCGCCATTGTCGGTCGACGCTGGCCAGCTAAGTGGTTCTGCCGGTCGACGTCTGCTGGTAGTAGACGATAATGTCGACCTGGCGTTAACAACAGCAATGCTGCTGCGGATAAAACAGTACGAGACCCATGCTCGTTTCAGTGGTGCCGACGCGCTGGCCGACGTGGAGCAACTGCAACCGGACGTTATCCTGCTCGATCTGGGCATGCCGGATATGGACGGCTTCGAAACAGCGGCCCGCTTACGGGCGCTACCCTGGGGACAGCACGGATTCATTGTGGCACTAACGGGCTATGGGCAGCCGGAGGACAGGCAGCGAACGCGGGACGCTGGTTTCGACGGGCATTTAGTCAAACCGTTCAACATGACCGGGCTGATTACTCTGCTGACGCAGCTATTGGGTTCCCGTGACTAGCCGTGAACTAACGCCCTTACCGTTGAATCGATCAACTTGTATGAATCAGCCAATCAATACCTACACCCAGCAACTTCATCAACTCAATTCATATCTGTATGCCCGTCGGGAGTCGATCCTGAACCGGTGGCGTACCCGCTGTTCGGCAGAACTCAGTATGTCGACGCGTAACCGGTTTTCCCGGGAAGAATTCAATGACCACATGCCCGCCCTGCTGACCATTCTGTCGGAGCGCCTTGTCGGGGCACCGCCCGACTCCGATCCGGTAGAGCATGCCAGTCTGCATGGCTTACATCGCTGGCAGCGCAGCTATTCGCTGTCCGAACTGATGGCCGAGCTTGCTAATTTTTACGACGTGCTGGATGAAGAACTCCGCGATTATCTGGAACAGTTTCCGGAAACGCAGCCAACGGTGATGGCGCATGCGTACCGGCAGGTGTTGCGGCTCTCGCAGGA
>JAKONH010000533.1 GCA_022702045.1 Spirosomataceae bacterium | reverse complement strand
GTGTCGAATACCGACTGGAGCTGGGCACCCTTGCTGGCCGATTTCGACAACGACGGCTACAAAGACCTGTTTGTCTCGAACGGTTATCTGCGCGACTACACCAACAAAGACTTCCTGCGCTACTGGGGTGACTACAAAATCCGCAAAGCCATCGACCGTGAACCGATTCAGCTGATGGATCTGGTGAAGGCGATGCCGGCGACGAAACTGCCCAACTACATCTTTCGCAATAACCACGATCTGACGTTCTCGAACCAACAGCAGGCGTGGGGTATTACAAAACCAACGATTTCGAACGGGGCCGTCTACGCCGATCTGGATAATGACGGTGATCTTGAGCTAATCGTTAACAACATCAACGAACCGGCATCAGTGTACCGCAACATGGCCCGCGAGCAGGGGAAGAACGCCTACGTACAGCTGAAACTGGTGACTGAAGAGGGTACGTCGAAAGCCATAGGCGCGAAGGTGACAGTCTATGCAGCGGGAAATCGGCAGTATCAGGAGCTGAATCCCATGCGGGGCTACCTGTCGACCCAGCCAACTATCCTGCACTTCGGACTCGGTTCTGCCACAACAATCGATTCAGTCGTTATTGTCTGGCCAGATCAGTTGCGGCAGGTTCTGATGGGGCAGAGCGTTAATCAATCGATAACGGTTAAACAGGCGGGTACGACGAAAGCGAAGACAAGTCCGGTTATCAATCCTGCCCCCGTATTTACGACCGTCGACCCGCTGTTGACGCATACGCACGAAGGCTACGTCGAAAACGACTTCAAGCGGCAGCCGCTCATGCTGTGGATGTATTCGCACACGGGGCCCGTTATTGCCAAAGGTGATGTGAACCGGGACGGGCTCGACGATCTGTTTATCAGTGGCGATCAGAAAAAGCCGGGGGCTGTCTGGATACAGCAAAAAGGCAGTAAGAAGAATGAGCCTGCGTTTACCAAACTGGCTGGCCTGACCATTGGCGACGAAACAGTATCTGCTATCTCGGCGGCTGCTTTCTTCGATGCTAATGGCGATGGGTACGATGACTTGTATGTTGCAAAAGGCGGTTATTCCTTGTTTGAAGCGAATACAGAGTCGCTACAGGACGAACTATACCTCAACGATGGTCACGGTAAGCTGAGTAAAGCAATGCTGCCAGTGATGACGATGAGCAGTAAATCGTGCGTTCGACCAGTCGACTACGATGGCGACGGCGATCTTGACCTGTTCGTCGGTGGGCGGGTTGTACCGGGTCGATACCCTGAAACGCCCCGCTCGTACCTGCTCGAAAATAAAGGCAATGCGCAATTCAGTCTGATCGACGGACCTTTCGCTTCCGTAGGCATGGTCACCGACGCGCAATGGAACGACCTGGATGGTGATGGGCGCCCTGATTTGATCGTATGTGGTGAATTCATGCCGATTACGATATACCAGAACACCAAAGCCGGTTTTGTCGATCAGACCCAGACGTATATGCCCCAAGGTGAAACGGGCTTCTGGTCGTCGCTGACGGTAACGGATCTGAACGGTGATGGGAAGCAAGACATTGTCGCCGGTAATCTGGGGTTGAACTCACAGATCAAAGCATCGACGAAAGAGCCCGCCGAACTGCTGTTCGCCGACTTCGACGGAAACGGCTCGGTCGATCCCTTTTTCTGCTATTACATTCAGGGAAAGACTTACCCATTTGTCAGCCGTGACGAGTTGAACGATCAGATTTATGCCATGCGCCGGAAGTTTGCTTACTACAAAGACTACGCAAATGCATCGGCGACCGATCTGTTCTCCGCCGAGGAATTGGCCAAAGCCCGCAAACTAACGGTAACGAATACGCGTTCGATCTGCTATCTGCGTCAGGGCAATGCCTTTGTGTCTGCTGAACTGCCTATTCAGGCGCAATTTGCCCCTGTCACCAGCACACTGTCGGGTGATTTCGACCGAAACGGGACCGTCGACCTGCTGTTGCTTGGCAATCGCTCCGACAATCGGCTGAAACTGGGTAGTATGGATGCCAATTACGGTTGCCTGCTATCGGGCAATGGTAAAGGTAGCTTCTCGTATGTCAATCAGCCGGCGTCGGGACTGGCGGTGCAGGGGGACGTTAAATCTGCTATGACCATAATGATAGACGGGCAATCCTACGTGCTGATTGGTGCGTTCAACCAGCCGTTACAACTATATAAACCCGTAAAGCCATGAAGAAACTGCTTTGTTTATGGCTACTGTGGCAGGTAAGTGTCGCGAAGCCCACACCCAAAGCGTCTGAACTGACCAATCGACTGCAACCGACCATTTTTGCGACGACGATGGTCATGATTCACGACGTTGTGAATCCGCCCGCAGCCAGTCGATTCTATACATATTGTCTATTGGGAGCCCATGAAATCGTAGCGCAGCAACACCCCGAACAGGTCGTATCCGCACAACGGTTTGTACAACAGTGGAAACCGATTACGATCAGTACATCAGGTCCGTACAACTATCAAATTGCCGCGCTGTATTGCATTCTGGAAACGGGCCGACTGATTCTACCGTCGGGATACATGCTGGAAGAAGAACAGAAAAAACTGCTCACGGACCTGCAAAAAGCGGGGTATAATCAGGCGCAGATCGATCTGTCGATAGGCGTGGCGCAGCAGGTTGCGAAGCAGGTGATGCAGCGGGCCGCCAATGATAACTACAGCAAGCTAAGTACGCGGCTCCGTTACCGGCCGGTCAAGGACGACGCGCACTGGTATCCGACCCCGCCAGCGTACATCGAAGCCATTGAACCCAACTGGCGAACGATCAAACCAATGCTGATCGATTCGTCCAGTCAGGTCAAACCCGTGCCGCCGGTTGCGTTCAGTAAAGATTCGACCAGCCGATTTTATAAACTGGCTCACGAAGTATATACCATTGGGAATACACTAACGCCCGATCAACGGTTTGTGGCGTCGTACTGGGACTGCAATCCGTTTGCCGTCAACACATCGGGCCATATGTCAATTGGTTTCAAGAAAATCAGTCCCGGCGGACACTGGATGAACATTACGAATCTGGTTACGGATCAGCTCAAGCTACCGTTCGACCAGGCTATCGAGGTAGAGTCGCTGGTAGCAATGACGCTCATGGATGCGTTCATCAGCTGCTGGGACGAAAAATACCGCAGTAATCGTATCCGCCCCGAGACATACATAAACCGATACATCAGCCCACGCTGGCAACCTTTGTTGCAAACACCGCCATTTCCGGAATACACGAGTGGACACAGCGTAATCTCAACTTCCGTTGCCGAGGTATTAACCTTTCTACTAGGCGATAACATCGGGTTCACCGACAACACCGAGGTGATTTTCGATTTGCCCGAACGGAAATTTTCGTCTTTCCGGCAGGCTGCTTCGGAAGCAGCGATCTCGCGGCTGTACGGTGGTATTCACTTCCGGGATGCGATCGAAGGCGGACAGAAACAAGGCAAAGCCCTGGGTGATTTTGTAATCGATAGGATACGGAAAGCAGGTGTTCGCCCGCTGTTAACGGCAGGACGATGATTGGTACTAGTTGAACAGATTTATAACTAATGATAGCACTCACTAAGACAAAGCTATTTCGTAAGTAGGGTTATCAGGCTGCTGACTTACTAAGGAGGAATAAGCAGGCATGCTTCCCGTGATCAACCGTCTACTCTATTAAAAACACGCCATCCCCGATTGTCGACTGGCAACGGCTAAGCCGAATTTGTTCATTACTATGCAGGATAATATAGTTCTTTCAGTCATCGACACTAAAAAGAGTAAGCTTAAGCGACGATTAATAACTGAATTATACCGCTCCGAATCACGTACGATTTCACAACTGGCGGGTCTGCTTCATACCAGCGTACCTTCGACGACTAATCTGATTGACGAGCTAAGTAATGAACACTGGGTCCGGGGTGTGGGTACAGGCAATGCGCAGTTTGGCCGTAAGCCATCGTTGTTTGCACTCGACCCCAGCCGATACATCAACATCGTAGCTGACATCACCGTACACGATATTCAGCTGCGGGCTATGAACCTAGCCAACGAGGTTGTTGAGGAGCTCGACGTCAATCTAGGTCTTGATCTGTCCGATAATTTTTTGTCGGTGCTGCGGGAGCCCTTGGAACAACTGGCGCAGTTACTGGAAACCCGGGATGTACAAATCATAGGTGTGGGCGTATCGATGCCGGGGCTGGTTGATCCGAAACGGAGTGTAAACCACACCTATCCGAACCTGAACGGGCCAGGCGTATCGCTGAGTCAGCTGTTTCAGGCTATCTTCCGCGCCCCTGTTTACCTGATCAATGATTCACAGGCCATGATTGTCGGCGAACACCGGTTCGGGCTGGCGCAGGG
>JAKONH010000512.1 GCA_022702045.1 Spirosomataceae bacterium | reverse complement strand
TGATCGTCGGCAGCGAATTATGGGAATCGACGTTAGTATCACCGTGACCCGGAAAATGCTTGGCAGTGGCAATGACGTGTGTCTGTTGCAAACCACGCATGTATGCCGATGCTTTCAACGCGACGTTTTCCTTCGACTCCCCAAACGACCGCACCCCAATGACTGGATTGGCGGGGTTGCTGTTAATGTCGGAAACGGGCGCGAAGTTGATGTGAATACCCAGCCGCTGGCATTGTCGGCCGATTTCTGCACCCATACGGTAGATTAGCTCATTGTCCCGGATAGCGCCCAGCGCCATTTGCTTTGGAAAATCCATCGCGCTGTCGAGCCGCATGCCAAGCCCCCACTCCCCGTCGATACCGATCAGGAGCGGTACTTTCGATTCTGCCTGATAGCGATTGGTCAGGAGTGCCTGCCGGTGCGGGCCACCCTGAAAGAAAATTAGTCCGCCAATATTGTTATTGCGGATCAGGTGGTCGATGTATTGGTAATGATTTTCGCTGCGGTTGGAGAACGTAGCAACCATGAAAAATTGCCCGATTTTCTGCTCAGGCGTCAGTGTCTGGAACACACTGTCGACCCAGTGATTACCACTGTCCGGCAAATTAAATACTTCGACAGGGCGAGCATGCGCGTAAAATTTGCGAATGACTGGCTTTAACCCCGACACAGGCAGTTTGCCCGTGTTACGGATTGGTAGTATGTTGTGCCACGAAAGAAGCCCCGGCCGGGAGAGTCCGAAAGCTGTCAATAAACTGACGGACAGCAGACCGAGAAGTAAAATCGGTCGGGTCGTGTTGTTCCGCATGGTACTCAAAAAAGCAAACGGTACGAAAAGATAAGCTCAGCAGACAATGTCGATTGGCTAAACCATAAAAGTAGCCAACGTCTACTCTAAAGCATAGGCGCTGTTAGAATTGTTTAATTTTTTGCCGGTATAATAACGTCCAATGCAGGATTTAGTGCCGTAAAATGCAGTTTGCCGAACTATTTTTTCATCAGCTGCACAAAGCAGGCCAAGAGACATGTTCCGATTAACGTATGAATAGTAGCATGATTATGAGCCTGTTGATGGTTGGTATCGGCATGGCCCAGGCGCAGCAGCCGAGTCGGGCGTACCGAACGATGCTCGATGCGCTGTACAAAAAAACTGTACCACTCGTAACTGTGGCAGCGCTGAAGAAAACGCCCGGTGTTGTCTTGCTGGATACGCGCTCGAGAGAGGAATACGATGTGAGTCACCTGCCGGATGCCCGGTGGGTAGGCTACGATGATTTTGATCTGAAGCGGGTGGGCGATATTCCGAAGGGGGCCAATGTGGTGACGTACTGCTCAGTAGGGGTTCGGAGTGAACGGGTAGGCGAGAAGTTACTGGCAGCTGGCTATCAGCACGTACATAATCTGTACGGAAGCCTGTTTGAATGGGTCAATGAAGGAAACCCGGTGGTGGATAAGCAAGGGAAACCTACCGAGCGCGTCCACGGCTATTCGCGACTCTGGGGTATCTGGCTGAAGAAAGGCGATGTGGTTTACTAGCAAGCTGGTGACTACCCTAATAGGGGTTAGGCAGGAGGCTTGTTACAGCACGTACGCACCCTTTAGTCAACAGGGCCGATCCTTTCTCAACCAGCGTAGACGCATACGTTGGTTTTACTGCCTGCGTCTTCATCTCTTTGGCTGATAACTTGCTCGCCGACAATTTGGCATGCATCCGTTTGCGGGCCGCAAATACGTTGTGGGGGTGCCCCATGCTGAAGGCCTGTCCAGCCAGGCTCGTCGTCAGAAATCCGATAATCAAAAGCCGTTTCATAGGTGTGTTGTTTTAAGGACAGAACAAAGGTATAGGTTTTAATCAATACCTTGCAATACAAAGTACTAAAATTTTCTAAATTTTTCTACAGGTGTATAGAAGGGGTTCGTGGTATTCGGTTTACAGTATACGGTAAATAGCACACGTTTGTCTCTATTAACCACCGTAAACTGTAAACCGAATACTGTAAACTAGTCAACTACGACCCGCTTTACGGCACCGTCTTCGTTCTGCGTGACGGTTACGAAGTAGGTTCCTTCAGCTTTACGCCCCAGATTGATCTGACCGATAAACTCGCCCGAGAAATCGCTGATGTCCTTCCGGGCTATTTCCTTGCCTTTGGTATTGGTAACCACAATACTTACGTTCCCCTTAGCAGGCGCGGTGAAGCGAATGTTGAGCTGATCTTTATCAGGATTGTTTGGGTAGACGTCCAGCCCCCGTACCGAAGAAGGCTTGGCTTCCATGTTGCGTGCCCAGGCTTCAAACGGCCGGGCTAGTTGCCGGTCCCAGTCCGAGGGGAACTGCAGTTGCAGCCGATTCAATTGACTACCGATCGAATCGGCACCGCGCCGAAGGTCATACTGCCAGGTCGAGCCATTGCCTGGCGTCGACCGTTTGCCCCGCCAGACGTAGACATCATTTTTTCGACGTTGTGAACCGGCGCCACTATGCTCACGCGTAGTCGTGCTATTGCCTGTGCCGTCTTCCACAATGACGGTAAGCTGTTGAGTATCGCCGGATTTTCGACGGGCCGCTTTCAGTGAATCGACTAGTTTAGTCACCAGCCGATCGCGCTCAGGGTCCTGCATACCATCGACGCGGTACGTGCGTTCGGTTTCGCGGATGTCGTTGCCATTGCGTTCAATGATCTGAACGTGAATTTCGTTGGGCGTCGTCGCCTGATTTTTCGCTTTTTGCGCGTAAGCGTTCCCGGTAAGTGTTGCCGCAGCTAGCAGCATCAGGCCGAACCAGCGGGCGGGGAGTTGTTGTTTTTTCATTAGTAATGCGTATTTGGTAAGCGGTGCGTGTAGGCCCGAACCAGCTGGCTTATCGGGCTGTTAAAGTTTGTTAACAGGTCAGTTCGTGGCGGTTAAGCGACTTACTTTTACCTGAGCCGCCCCGTCTGTTTGCTATAGATGCTGTAAAACAGGGAAGGTTGCACCCGGAGTCAAAAAAATGTCAAGACAACGCATACGCTGGATCGTCGCGCTGATGGCCGTCGGACTGTTGGGCCTGATTGGCTTGCAGTCGTACTGGATCAGCAGCGCACTCGTACTCCAGAAAAAACAATTCGACTACAAAGTCACGGATGCTTTGCAGGAGGTCGTACGCACGCTCGAACGACAGGAAATTCTGTACCTGACCCGGCAGCGTATACAATCGCGCGAAAAGCAGGAGCGGCTGATAGCGATTTCGCGCCGAAAGGAATCGACTCAGACAGCGGAAACGGCAACGGAACAGAACCGTCAGCCAACAGCTGATGCTACCCTGATGCAAAAGCAGACGGCCGATCGCCAGATAGAACGGCTGGCCGGCGGCCGGCGTCGCACCGTGCCTAATGCTGGCGGCATGGGCGGGATGGTTGTTCAATCCGATGTCTTACACCCAATGGTGCAACCCTTGACGCTCGAACAGGCAGCTGTCGTTGAAGCTTTCTTCCGGCAACAGGATGAATTGATTGCTGTCGGTGACTGGCAAACGCAGATAGCCCAGCAACAGCAGTTTGGTCAATGGCTTGATGGCCAAATCCTGACGGAGATGGTGCACATCAACGAGCAGGTGGCTGAGAAAAAACGGCACAAAGATTCGGTTAGTCGGTACAAACGGCTGTTAGCCCGGCGTGAGCGACAGCGTTCGGCGGACAAGTCAGCTACGGATACCGCCCGTATCGTCAGCCGACCGGCCAGCATGAGCAGTAGTCAGGCTACCGAACAAACACGCTGGATCAAAGACGTACTGAACGGGCTGATGTTATCGGATCGACCCATTGAAGACCGGGTTAATCGGTTAGCGCTCGATACGTTGTTGCGGCAGACCCTGCAGGATCGGGGCATCAGCATTCCGTTTGCTTTTGGCGTACGGACAAAGACACGACCCGCTTTCCTGTTTACGTCAGCCGGGATGGATACGCAGCATTTCAACGAAAGCGGCTATCGGGCGGTGCTTTTTCCGAACAACATGACCGAAACCGGCAACTACCTGTACGTCTACTTCCCCACGCAGCGGGCCTTCATTCTGAATCAGCTAGGCTTTACGTTGGGCGCATCGGTGCTGCTGATTGTCGTAATTCTGGCTTGCTTTTACATCGCCATCAACACTATCGTGCAACAGAAGAAGCTGGCCGACATCAAGAACGACTTCATCAACAACATGACCCACGAGTTTAAGACGCCGATCTCGACGATCTCGCTGGCGGCCGAAATGGCGCAGGAGCAGGTGGGTCGGTCAGGAGGGGATGATGTGGCCGGTCTGAACGAGCGCGTCGGCCGGTACATGGGTATCATTCGCGACGAAACCCGACGGCTGGGATCGCATGTCGAGAAAGTATTACAAATGGCGCTGCTCGACCGGGGTGAGATCAGATTGAAGCTGTCGTCGGTCAACGTGCACGATGTAATTGAAAAGGTGCTCAATAATATCGGTATTCAGATCGAGCAGCGTGGGGGTGAGGTTGACCTGTCGTTCGACGCCGATCAGGAAGTGATCGACGCCGACGAACTACATGTGACAAACATCCTGTATAATCTGCTCGACAACGCGCTGAAGTATTCTCCCAACACGCCCATAATCGGGATCAAAACGGCCAGCCTACCCGAAGGCGTCAGCATCACTGTATCGGATCAGGGGTTGGGGATGACCAAGGAGCAGGTCAATCGGATTTTCGAGAAATTCTACCGCGTTCCGACGGGAAACCGACACGACGTAAAAGGCTTCGGCCTGGGGTTGAGCTACGTCAAAAAAATGGTCGATGAACACCACGGCCAGATTCTGGTCGACAGCCAGCCCGGCAAAGGCAGTACCTTCGAAGTGATCTTACCATATAAAGTTGCGAATGAGTGAATGAGCGATTGAGCGAATAACAACTAGCCAATTACTATAAGCCGGAGACTATTTACTCAATCACTCACTCAATCATTCATTCACTCATTAAGCTATGCCTACCATTCTCCTTGTCGAAGACGACCCCAACCTGGGCCAGCTGGTGCAGGAATTTCTGACGCTGAAAGGCTTTACAACCGACCGGGTGACCGACGGCAACCAGGGGCTACAGTACTTTATGGACGGTCAGTACGACCTGTGCATTTTCGACGTGATGATGCCCAAGAAAGACGGCTTTACCCTGGCGAAGGAAGTGCGTATGGCCAATCGCGATGTACCCATTATTTTCCTGACCGCCAAGTCGATGCAGGAGGATACAATTCAGGGATTCCGCGCCGGGGCCGACGATTACATTACCAAGCCGTTCAGCATGGAGGAGTTGCTGCTTCGTATTCAGGCCATTCTCCGGCGTTACCAGCGATCAGGCGATACCATCGGCGACCCATCGACCTACCAGATTGGCAGTCTGTCGTTCGACTACCCAAGGCAGTTACTGACCCATAATGGAGCTGCCCAGAAACTAACCAGCAAGGAATCGGAGTTACTAAAATTACTGGCGCAGAACCTCAATCAACCCGTTAGCCGTAGTTTTGCGCTGAAAATGGTTTGGGGTGACGATTCGTATTTCAACGCCCGGAGCATGGACGTGTACATTACCAAACTCCGCAAGTACCTCAAAGAGGATTCAACGGTTCAGCTGGTCAACGTACACGGCGAAGGATTTAAACTTATTGTATAGACGTGATTGAGTTAGTGAATGATTGAGTGATAGAATGAACAGTCCGTGCCACGATGGCCGCCAGCGCAGTGAATTAGTTGGCGCAACTGACTTTTCAATTACTGGCTCATTCAATTACTCAATCATTCAATCACTCAATTATGAACATCATCCGTCGTCCGCGCCGGAGCCGTCAATCGGCGGTGTTGCGCGATATGGTGCAGGAGACACGCCTGTCTGTCACTGATTTCATTCTGCCCTTGTTCGTTACCGAAGGGCAAAACGTACGGACCGAAGTCGTATCGATGCCAGGTATTTACCGTCACTCGCTCGACCTGATTCTCGACGAAGTGCAGGAGTGCATGGATCTCGGCGTCAAAACGTTCGACCTGTTTCCCAATATCGCCGAAGCGAAAAAGGATAAATATGCCACTGAGAGCTATAACCCGGACGGGCTGTACCTGCGGACGATTCGGGCCATCAAAGATCGCTTCCCCGATTGTGTGGTGATGACCGATGCCGCAATGGACCCCTATAGTTCAGACGGACACGATGGGGTGGTAGAAAATGGCAAGATTCTGAACGATCCCACACTCGAAGTGCTCAGTCGGATGGCTGTCGCGCAAGCCCAGGCCGGTGCCGATATGATTGGCCCGTCGGACATGATGGACGGTCGTGTCGGTTACATCCGGTCGGCGCTCGATCAGGCCGGTTACGATCAGGTAGCGATTATGTCGTACTGTGCTAAATACGCCAGTGCTTTCTACGGTCCGTTCCGCGATGCGCTGGATTCCGCCCCCAAATTCGGCGACAAGAAAACGTACCAGATGAACCCCGCCAACAGCCGTGAAGCCCTTGTTGAAGCACAGCTTGACATCGAAGAAGGAGCTGATTTTCTGATGGTGAAGCCCGCCCTGGCTTATCTGGATATCATCAAACTCCTGCGCGACAATTTCGATCTGCCTGTTGCGGCTTATAATGTCAGCGGTGAATACGCCATGATCAAAGCCGCTGCCCAGAAAGGCTGGCTCGACGGTGAGCGGGCCATGCTTGAATCGCTGATGGCGATCAAACGAGCTGGTGCCAGCGTTATACTGACTTATTTCGCCAAAGAAGCTGCCCGTCTGCTATGAGTAAAACGCTAATTCGTAATGCCCGGCTGGTTAACGAAGGAAAGATCACTGAAACCGACTTATTGATCGACGGTGGGTTTATCGCCCAGATCGGGCAAGGTTTGTCGGACAGTTCCGCGCAACAGGTTATCGACGCGAAGGGTAACTACCTGCTTCCCGGCGTCATCGACGATCAGGTGCATTTTCGGGAGCCTGGCCTGACTCACAAAGCGACGATCCATACGGAGTCGCGGGCAGCTGTTGCTGGGGGCGTCACGTCGTTTATGGAGATGCCGAATACGGTACCCAACGCGCTGACGCAGGCGTTGCTGGCTGACAAGTATTCTATTGCGGCTCAGACCTCGCTGGCGAACTACTCGTTTTTTATGGGTGCGTCGAACGACAACCTGGATGAAGTGCTGCGGACCGACCCTAAAACGGTGTGTGGGATTAAGGTCTTTATGGGTTCGTCGACGGGTAACATGCTGGTCGACAATGAACGCGTACTGGAAGGGTTATTTCGGGAAAGTCCGATGCTAATTGCAACCCACTGCGAAGACGAAGCTACTATTCGCGCCAATACCGAACGGTACAAACAGGCATATGGCGACCGGGCGACGGCTGCTCTGCACCCACTGATTCGGAATGAAGAAGCCTGCCTGAAATCGTCGTCGCTAGCGGTGAATCTGGCCCGGCAGCACAACGCCCGGCTGCACGTCCTGCACATTTCCACGGCCGATGAATTGGTGCTGTTCGACAACAGTCTGCCACTGCGTAACAAACGGATCACGGCGGAAGTCTGCGTGCACCACCTTTGGTTCGACAGCCGCGATTACGAGACGCTTGGCAATCAGATCAAATGCAACCCGGCGATCAAGGCTCCTCACCACAAGGAAGCGCTGTTAGCCGCCCTACTCGATGACCGGCTCGACATCATTGCCACCGATCACGCTCCGCACACTTGGGATGAAAAGCAGCAGCGGTCCGACGGTTCGGCCTACTGGTCTGCGCCGTCGGGCCTGCCGCTGGTTCAACACCCGTTGCTGCTGATGCTCGATTTTGTTGCGCAGGGTAAGCTTGACATCGAAACGGTCGTGCGCAAGATGTGCCACGCCCCCGCCGACTGCTTTCAGATCGACGGACGCGGCTACGTTCGCGAAGGGTATTGGGCAGACCTGGTGCTGGTCGATTCTACCAATCCTACGACCGTGTCGCCCGAAAACATACTA
Organism: Spirosomataceae bacterium; assembly: GCA_022702045.1. Taxonomy (GTDB): domain Bacteria; phylum Bacteroidota; class Bacteroidia; order Cytophagales; family Spirosomataceae; genus Spirosoma. The sequence goes on along the minus strand of JAKONH010000512.1, from coordinate 74 downwards.
TACAAATGCGGGTGGTCGCCACTAGTGGGGCATCGCTTCGAATCAAGTGTGACGCATACCTTCGTGTCGGGGAA
>JAKONH010000509.1 GCA_022702045.1 Spirosomataceae bacterium | reverse complement strand
CGACGCGCTGGCTACGACCTGACGACCTACCTGCCCACCCTCACGGGCCGCGTAGTCGACAGCACCGACACGACCGAACGGTTTCTGTGGGACTTCCGCCGGGCGCAGGCCGACCTGATGGCCGACGCCTATTACGGGCAGTTTCGCCAATTCTGCCAGCAGCACGATATCCTCGCCTACGCCGAACCCTACGACCGGGGACCGATGGAGGAAATGCAGATCGGTAGCCGGGTCGGGGCCAATATGGGCGAGTTCTGGAACGGGCTGTCGACCATTTTTCAGAACAACTGGACCATGCGCCGGACGACCAAACTGGCGGCATCCATCGCCCACACCAACGGGCAGGCCATCGTCGGGGCGGAGTCGTTTACGGGCGAACCGGAATCAGCGCGCTGGCAGGAGTACCCGTTCGGCATGAAAGCCCTCGGCGACAAGATGTTTGCGCAGGGCCTGAACCGGATCATTTTTCACCGCTACGCGCACCAGCCGCACCCCACCGCCCAACCCGGCATGACGATGGGACCGTGGGGCATTCACTTTGACCGAACCAACACCTGGTGGCCGGTGGGTCGGGCATGGCTCGACTATATCGCCCGCTGCCAGTACTTACTGCAACAGGGGCTTTTCGTCGCTGACTTGGCTTACTTTACCGGTGACGATCCGGGCATTTACACGCGCGTCAGCCCCGACGAGCTGACACCGCCACCGCCCGACGGCTACGATTACGACCTCATCAACGGCGAAACGCTGCTGACCAAAGCGACCGTCCGGACGAACCGGCTCACGCTGCCCGACGGTATGAGCTATCGACTACTGGTGCTGCAAAACCCCGACGCAATGACGCTGCCGCTGGTCCGTAAACTGCGCGATCTGGTCCGGCAGGGACTTTGTTTGGTTGGGCAACCACCCCGCCGGACGCCGGGCCTAAACCGTAAACCCGCCGAAGAAGCCGAATTTAGCAACCTCGTTGCCGAACTCTGGGGCACCGACAGCGCACACAACGACCGCACCGTGGGTAATGGCCGGGTCGTCCGGGCGCTACCAATCGCTACGCTGCTGGCGCAACTGACAACTCCGCCGGACGTACAAATCTCGTCGCGGTCGGGCGACGCACCGATTACATGGATTCACCGGCGCGTGGGCGATGCGGATGTGTATTTTCTGGCTAATCAGCGCCGGACAAGTGAAGAGCTGGTTTGCACCTTCCGCGTACACAACCGGCAACCTGAACACTGGAGCCCACTCACCGGGCAAACGTCGCCCCTGCCCGTTTACGAAACCGCCGGGACCACTACCCGCGTTGCGCTGCGGCTCGATCCGGCCGGGTCGGCTTTCGTCGTCTTCCGGCAAGCCGCCGGGCGGGCGCTCAAATCAGTTAGCCATAACGGGCAGGTAGTACTCAGCACGATGCCCTTTGCCGCCAGACCCCGTACCCTGTTCCCGACTGTCGTCAACAACTTTACAATCAGCCTGTGGGCCAAGCCTGAACTGAACATCATGCTGGGCACCCGCAACTTCATGGACCACATCGCCGACCCCTGGACAGACTATTACGCGATCTATCCCCCATCGGGTCGGAATCTTTATGGCGACGGACACGAAACGGCGGGCCTGACCATCGGGCGGAACGGCGTGGCGATCTGGCAGCATGGCGCTGGCAAACCCGTGCTGACGCTAGCAGCTCCGACGGCTCTGTCGGGCTGGAGTCACGTGGCAGTCGTGTACCGTGCGGGTATTCCGTCGGTGTATGTCAACGGCCGGCTGATACAGACCGGCAAGGAAGCGGGCAAGGCCGTACACCCCGGAGCAGGTATGGCTTACCTGCGCGAGGGGGCATCGTTCTACAACGGCGACATGACCGCACCCGTACTCACACCCTCGGCCCTGACCGACGCGCAGGTTGGTCAGTTGGCGGCACAGCCCCGCCCGGCTCAACCCACTGGCCCGGTTGTTCGGCTGTTCGGGCACAGTAAACCAGCTTTGCTGCTCAGTCAGAACGGTTCGTACACAGCCATCAACACATCCGGAAAAGCGGTTACGTTACAAGCCACTGCCCTTCCCCCAACGCTTACATTGACAGGTCCGTGGCAGGTGACGTTCCCGCCCGATCTGGGCGCACCAGCGCAGATTACTTTACCTGAACTTGCCTCGCTGCATTTACATACCGACAACGGCGTCCGGCATTTTTCGGGGACTGCTACCTACCGGCAAACGTTTCGCCCGCAACCCGTACCGAGCGCCAGCGGGCAGCGGTATTTGCTCGATCTGTGGCAGTGCGAGGTGATCGCCGACGTACTTGTCAACGGACGTGAACTGGGAACGCTCTGGAGCCGCCCCTACTGCATCGACATCACCGACGCCCTGCGGCCCGGCGAAAACGAACTACTTATACGGGTAACGAACCTGTGGCCCAACCGACTGATCGGCGACGAACAGCTTCCCGACGAAGCCCGCTATACGCCCGGCGCGGGGGGAAGCGGCTTCGCCAGCCTGAGCGGTGGTGCCATCGAAGCCCTGCCCGACTGGTACAAAAAGGGGCAGCCCAAGCCACCCGGCGGCCGGATTGCGTTCGCGACCTGGAAGCATTACACCCGCGACTCGCCCCTGCTCGAATCCGGGCTGATCGGGCCGGTTCGTTTGCAGGTAGTACAGCAACTAAACGTGTAGCCGCCGGGTAATTTTCCGACTAATTTTGTAGATTTGACGTGCTGTTTGTCAAAAAATGTCCGTCAGATTTATCGCTATCTGTCTGTTTGCCCTGTTGCTATGCCACTCACTGGCGCAGTGCATTGTCGGCGTGGTCGACTGGTGGCAGGCCGAACACGATCTGTCCGAACGACTGACTGTCTATCGGTCGACGGATAGTTTGCTGGAATTCCAGATTGCCCTCAAAACGCCAAATGACGGTAGCACGCTGGCCCGCACAACCGAAGACGGCTTCCGCTACCGGGGTCGTGAGTATGGCGTTGTTAGTCTGGAAATCCGCAACGACACGCTGTTCATTGCCGGGCTTGAAGCCAGTTGCAAATCGTTCTGGCCCGCCAACCTGCTCACCTTCCTCGACAAACACATCATCACGGCGTCCGATAACAACGCGCACAAGCACAATTCACTGCTGAAACTACTCCTGAAGGAGTACTCCCCCAGCACTCGGCTGACGATTCCAGCGCCGGGTCTGGGGCGTCTGGCGGCAATCCGCATTCCGGAACCCGTTGTCTGTTACCCAACAACTGCGCTCATCGTCCATTCCCCCCCGCCTGAATCATTCGTTTTGTAGTTGACCCCACAACTGTAGTCCGGCAACGTGCAGCCTGGACTTTCAGGTCTGGGTGGCCGTCAGGCCAACTCTAGCAGGCGGAAGCCTTATTGGTCGCTCCGCGCCCATCCGGACCCGGAGGTCCAGGCTACATCACCAGGCTAACCGTAAGGACCTGTTTTCCAATACAAAACGAATGTTTAGTCATGAAATACCTCTTCTTCAGTGCCGGTCTGGCACTGTCGCTGACGATACATGCCCAGTCGCCAGCCAATCGAAAAGCCACCGCTGACACCTTACGGACGCAAACCCTCGACGCCGTATCGGTCGAAGGTCGGCGCATGCCTGTTACCGAGTCGCTGCCCGACGTCAAAGGCACCTACCTGCTGGCCGGCAAGCGCAGCGAAATCATCGCCGTGACCAACCTCGACGCCAACATCGCCCAGAAATCGGCCCGGCAGGTGCTGGCCCGCATTCCCGGCCTGTTCGTCTACGACATGGACGGCACGCGTAATCAGTTGAACATTTCCACGCGTGGCCTGGATTCGCATCGGTCGTGGGAGCTGAACATCCGGCAGAATGGCGTTATCACCAACTCCGATATGTACGGCTACCCCGCCAGCCACTACTCCCCCCCGATGGAAAGCATCGAACGAATTGAACTGGTGCGTGGTACGGCCTCGCTGCAATACGGTGCTCAGTTTGGCGGGATGATTAACTATACGACTAAGCGGGCCGACACGACCCGGCGGTTCGGCTTCGAGAGCCTCAACGCGGCCGGTTCGTTTGGGCTGCTGAGCACCTACAATGCGATCGGTGGTCGCACGGGTAAGCTGACGTACTACGCTTATTACTACCGGCGCGGGCAGAACGGCTATCGGCAGAACAACCGCAGCGATTCAGAAGCCCAGTTCGCTAGTATCGATTACCAGGCAACGCCCCGGCTCAAACTGACGGCCGAGTTCGGCCGGTCGACGTACCGGGCGCAGGTACCCGGCCCGCTGACCGATGCGCAGTTTGCGCAGGACCCGCGTCAGTCGACCCGGTCGCGCAACTACTTCAGCCCCGACATTTACGTACCATCACTGCGGCTGAACTGGCAGCTGTCGGATCGGACGAAGCTGTCGGCTACCGTATCGGCCGTACTGGGCACGCGAAACAGTGTACTCATCGACGCCTTCGCCACAGTACTCGATACCGTCAACCGGCAGACGGGGCAGTACCGCAACCGCCAGGTCGATCAGGATCAGTTCAACAGCTACACGGCTGAAGTACGGCTGCTGCATCAGTACTCGGTTCTGGGCATTCCGGCAACGATAGCTGTGGGCGTGCAGGGTATGAACAACGACCTGCACCGGCAGCAACTGGGGGTGGGCACGACCGGCACCGACTACGACATGACGCTGGTTCGTCCCTTCGTGCGTGACCTGCATTACTACACCCGCAACATCGCCGGTTTTGCCGAAAGCCAGTTTCACCTGACGTCCCGCTTCACCGTGTCGCCGGGCATCCGCATCGAAAACGGGCAAACCGACATGCGTGGCACTATCGCCTATTACGATCCGGCCAACCTGCCCCGCGACATTGCCCACCGCTTTGCCCTATTGGGCATCACGGGGCAGTACCGACTGTCGCCCACCGTACACGTGTACGGTGGCTGGTCGCAGGCGTACCGCCCCGTGGTTTTCAAAGATATCATTCCGTCTTCGACTTACGAACGGGTGGCCAGCAACCTGCTCGACGCGCACGGGTACAACCTCGAAGCGGGTATCAATGGCTACTGGTCGGGGCTGCACGCGAACATCAGTGTGTATGAGCTGCTGTACCGGAACCGGCTGGGTATGATCGTCGGTGCCGACGTCGACGGGACGGCCTACGCCCTGCGCACCAACATCGGCGACAGCCGCAGCCGGGGTGTCGAAGCCCTGCTGGAAGCGGACCTGTTGCGGACCGGCCGGGTACGGCTGAGCGCTTTCACATCGACGGCTTATCTGGACGCCCGGTATGTCAACGGTCGCGTGGCCAACGGGTCAGAAAACGCCAGTGTCGTGGGCAACAAAGTCGAATCGGCTCCGATCTGGACGACACGCAATGGGCTGACCATTCGCTACCGCATGGTCAGCCTGACGACACAGTACAGCTACGTCAGCAGCAGCTTCTCCGACGCGTTGAACACGCCGACGCCCACCGCCAATGGGGCACGCGGTCCGGTGCCGGGCTATGGCCTGCTCGACATCAACGCAACCTGGTCGATTGGCCGGCACGTGACGGTTCGGGGAAGTCTGAGCAATGCGACCAATACGCAGTATTTCACCAAGCGCCCAACCATGTACCCCGGCCCCGGCGTATGGCCATCGGACGGCCGCAACGGCACCATCACCATCGGCCTCCGGCTGTAACTAGTTACCAATACTGGCCCAGTGGCCTTCTGACCAGCCGCCGATCCTGACACTACCGTATACGAAACGGTGCACATCAGCATTGGCGGCTGGTCTTATATTTGCCGCGAAATTGGTGCGGTCGAGTTGGCCGCGTCGTTTGTTTGTCAACCATCCACCACCGCCAACCATGCTTCGTTTCACCCTGATCCTGACCATCGTCAGCTTCGTGCTCTATCGAGCCAACGCCCAAACCAGTGAACTGATTCAGTACAAGATTGCACAGCCTGCCAACGTCGACCTGACGCTAACGGGTACGCTGACCATCCCCCCCGGATCGCTTAAAAACGTAGCCGTCGTGCTGATCGTTGGCAGTACCGGACCAGTCGACCGCGACGGCAACAGCGTGTACGGACTAACGGGCAACACCTACAAAATTCTGGCTGATAGTCTGGTGATGCAGGGCCTTGCCGTCGCTCGCTACGACAAACGTCTGTCGGGCACCAACCGCACCGACGCACTGGTGAAACTCCCCCAGCCGCCACTCCCCGACGACTACATCAGCGACGCGGTAGGCTTTATCCGCCTGTTGCAGGCCGACCGCCGATTTAAACAGGTGGTAGTGATTGGGCACGATGAAGGCTCATTGGTAGGCATGCGGGCCGCCCGACTGGCCGGTGCCAGCAAGTTTGTATCCGTAGCCGGTGCCGGTCGTAACCTGGCCGATCTGCTGAAAGAGCAGTTGATGCCGGCCAACGGCCCCGCCGATGTGCGCCGGGAGTTGCTCGGCCTGCTCGATTCGCTGCGCACAGGGCAAACGGTACACCCGCAAAGCGTTCAGTTAAAAGCGCAGTTTGCCCCCCGTTTTCAGGCGGCTTACCGGGCCTGGATGCAGCTTGACCCGGTTAATGAACTGAAAGCGTTTAGCGGTCCGGTGCTGATCGTGCAGGCGGGAAACGACACGCAGCTCGCGCCCATCGACGCCCAGCAGTTGCAGGCCGCCCGCCCCGACGCGTCGTTTCAGCGATTCAACCAAATGACGCATCAGCTGAAAAACTATGAAGGAACCAGCCTGATCGGAAACCGACAGACTTATAACCAGCCCAACCTACCCGTTACGCCCGGCTTTCCGACCATTATCGCCCGGTTCGTCGGCATATAAGCGCATTGATTCACAGCCATTTGGCATAGACACAGACACTGTAGCCTGTGCGGGAATTCATACCTATGGTTCAATCTGATAAGAGCTACCTATGACGCCACCATTTGTCATCCCTCCACACCGAGCGCCCGCCTGCGTCGGAATGACAGAATAATGGTCGATGTGTAAGCAATTGACTGATAGCAGGTTCTCAGTTAGCGGAGTAGTGCCGCAGGTAAGCGACAAGTCGTTCGAAGTGCTGTTGCTCATACGGATTTTTCGTCTGTCGGTCCAGCAGGTGGCGATAGTTGTCGACCAGCCCATCGAAGCGCGGATTGTTGTTCAGCCGGGCCACGATTAGTCCTTTGTAGCAGCGGTGCGTCTGATTATAAACGTACAGGCAGGGCTGATTCGGCTGCTCGTTTAGTAACCGATCGAGGGACGCGAGCGAACAGGCTGACTTCAGAAAATCGAATCCGGCCTGATTGAAAAACGACTCGATCTGCTCGCAAACTATCGTCAGCTCCTCGGACGAATGAATCTTATAGCGGAAATAATGAAACCCGCTGAACTTACCAATCGACAGGATAACCGTATTGGCATCGGCGCGGTATTCGATGACGTTGTT
>JAKONH010000350.1 GCA_022702045.1 Spirosomataceae bacterium | reverse complement strand
GGGCGTGGACTGCATGACGTTGTGGATGGCCAAATCGATGGCGATGCGCAGGTTGAGGTCGTTGAAGGGCTTGGTAATGTAAGCCGACGGGCCCACTAGCCGGGCGCGATCGATCGTCGGACCGTCGGTCATGGCGGTCAGGAAGATAAGCGGCATTCGGCTGATCTGTCGAATACGCCGGGCGGTTTCAACACCATCCCATTCGCCCCGGATGTGAATATCCATCAGCACCAGATCGACCGATTTCTGTTCGCAGATCTGCAACGCAGCGGGTCCGTTGTCAACAACATTAATGACATTATAACCCATTTGCTCGAGCCGGAAGGTCAGGTCCATGCTCAGAATGGCTTCATCCTCAACAATTAGAATAGATACGGATTGCATGTACTGGATAAGCGGTTGTTTGCTTTACGTGTGGTTTTGAAGAAGAACGTTACGTATATAGTCTACTATTTTAGCAGACAAATTTCGATCAATTCGCAGGCAGCAGGCACAACCGGGCTACAACGCCAGATGCGCTGATTGCACTGTCTCGCCATAAAAAAGCGTCGCTTTTCGGTCAAAATCGGTTGGCGAATCGGTTGTCAGAAAAAGCCGTTGCCCGTTCTTGGTACACTGCTGCTCGATAGTAGGATGCCGCAGCAGGTAATCGGCCAGTCGGTCGGCAACGATGCGCCCCTGACTTAGAATGGTGGTTCTGGCGGGCGCTGCCGCTTCAATTTTGGCCAGCAACAGGGGGTAGTGCGTACAAGCCAGTAACAGCGTGTCGATATCGGCGGATTGTGCCAAAATGCTATTGACATGCTGCTGCACAAAATAGTCGGCCCCCGGTTTGTCGTGTTCGCCATTTTCGACCAGCGGTACCCACATCGGACAGGCTTCCTGATAAACGGCCAGTTCTGGAAAAAACTTCTTTATTTCAACTAGATACGACTCCGACGCGACCGTTCCCTGTGTCGCCAGTACGCCAACGGCACCGGTTTTGGAATACGTCCCGATCACTTCGGTCGTCGGGCGAATGACGCCCAGTAACCGCCGTTCGGGGCCGTCCGATGCCGGGTCGACACTGGGATATAGGTTGGGCAAATCGAGTTGCTGAATGTTACGCAGCGCTTTGGCCGACGCGGTGTTACAGGCCAGAATCACCAGCCGACAGCCCTGGTCGAACAGGTGCCGCACGCACTCCAGGGTGTACTGATACACCGTTTCAAACGAGCGGGGACCGTAGGGCGTACGGGCATTGTCGCCTAGATAAAGATAATCATACTGCGGCAGCGTCCGGACAATCTCACGCAGGACCGTCAGTCCGCCGTAGCCCGAATCGAACACGCCAATGGGTTGAAGCATTTGATTGAGAAGACAGAAAAAAGAGAAAAGAAAAAAGACCTTTTAGTTGCCAGAGAAACTCGCGAAAGTCCCAACCCGGTTCACTGACTCAACGCGAATAACGCTTGTTTTTCTTTGTTCTCTTCTCTTTCTTCTTTACTCATTAGCGTGTCAACCGATAAAGCAGTATGGCGGTTCGCTGAATCAGGCCAGGGTATTCTTTGAGGTTCAGTGTTTCTTCGACGCTGTGCGCGCCTTTTCCCGATGCGCCTAGTCCGTCGAGGCAGGGCATGAACTCCGCGACAAACGACACATCGCCCGCGCCCCGGCTACCGGGATCGACAGCCCGAACGGAGCCGAGTCCCATGTCACGGTTGATTTTGTCGACAACCAGCCGCAGGCTATCATTGGCGGGCGTGGGGTCCATTGAGGGAATACCATCGGTAAATGTAATTTTCGACCCTGTCAGCGGCAGGCTCTTCTCAACAATTTCCCGCATTCGGGCACGAGCCTTTTCCTTTTGCGCTTCGCCCAGAAACCGCAGATCGCCTTTGACCAGAGCCGAGCCCGCCACGATATTGGTCTTGCCAACGGTTTCGGCGCGCGCGGTTTTGTCGTCATACGTCACCTCCGAACCACCAACGATCAGACCGGGGTTGAAGGTCAGGTACTGCTCCTGCCCCAGTTGCCGGCGAAACTCCGTCAGCACACGGGCGGCTTCGTAGATGGCGCCGTAGCCCAGGTCGCTGAAAATGCGTGACGAATGACCCGTACGCGCTTTCACAGTCAACGTCCAGCTGCTCGATCCACGCCGACCGGTCGTAACGCTGTTCAGCCCCTGTGCCCCTTCGAAGGCTAGCGCAATGTCGTTTTTCCGGGCCCGCTCGATGAAATCCCGCCGACTTTCGGGCCCACCGGAGCTTTCTTCGTCGCCCGTCATGTAAATAGTGATCGAGGTATCATCGAGCAGTTTCTGCGTGTGCATGGCTTTCAGAGCCGCAATGATCAGCACATCCCCACCCTTCATGTCGTTGACACCCTGCCCGGCGGCCGTCGTGTCGTTGACACGGGTATACGGTTCCATCGGCAGGCTTTTCTCGAAGACCGTATCGAGGTGACCGATCAAAAACAGTTTCTTTCCTTTCCGGCCGGTACGCGTCGCGACGAGGTGCCCCGCCCGGTTGAGCGAGTCGGGTAACGATACCCATTCGATGGTAAAGCCTAATTTTTTGAGTTCGTCACCCATCAGATCACCCACCTGCCGCACGCCCGCTTTGTTGAGCGTACCGCTGTTGATGTTGACGACTTTCTCCAGAAAGCTCATCGTTTCGGGCAACTGTCTGGTCACTGTGCTGACAAGCGTCGCTTCCGGCTTCGTCAGCGATTGTGCCGATGCAACATGAATTGGCGTGCTGAGACTCCCCAGCAGGAGCAGAGGTAACAGTTTTTTCATAGCGGGTACCGTTTTGACAGGTTGTACCGGCTAAAATACAGCATGCGG
>JAKONH010000460.1 GCA_022702045.1 Spirosomataceae bacterium | reverse complement strand
TAGTGATCATTGGTCATGGCATCGCCCTGACCGGGACGGTCACCACTAAAGGGTTTGTTTCCAAGCTCCTGTTCAGGAATATCGGCGGATTTCTTCCGGCTGTTGGGCGACTTATCCATATCTGTTTGTGATGAGATCGGGCGTTGTGGCAGCATCGATGTCGACCTGACCCGACCGGTTGGTGATATAACTGCTTCGTACGTAACCAGTGGCTTTATGCGGCACGATTATACGCTATTGTGAGCATTCGGTCTGGCCTTGTTTATCACCCCAAAATCGCCAACCCATTCCCTAACTCTCGCCCTTTTTTGTCGATCAATCAGTCAGCGTAACGGTACTATGGGCAGGTGTTTGGGTAGTCCTTTACTGACCAGATTACCCCACGCCGGCGCCATAAATGGACATGTCAACTCGGCTCGGGATGCTGGTTACCAACGCCTGCATTACTGGATTCACCAGCGCAACCAATGAATGGAACCTCCTCTAAATAACCAATCCCATGAACATTACGCTAAAAGTCTGGCGCCAGAAGAAAACCAGCGCACCGGGAAAACTAGTCGAATACCGGCTGGCCAATATCGACCCCGACATGTCATTTCTGGAGATGTTCGACACACTCAACGGCCAACTAACGCTTAAAGGTGAAGAGCCCGTTGTATTCGATCACGACTGCCGTGAAGGCATCTGCGGAAGCTGCGCGATGTTTGTCAACGGCCGTCCGCACGGTCCGCAGACGGGAGCTGCTGTCTGTCAGTTTTACATGCGGAGCTTTCGGGATGGCGAAACAATCGTCGTCGAACCCTGGCGGGCGCGGGCCTTCCCGGTCATCAAAGATCTGTCGGTCGATCGGTCGGCTTTTGATCGGGTCGTACAGGCCGGGGGCTATATCTCCGTCAACACGGGTTCCGCGCCCGAAGCCAACGAAACGCCCATTCCTAGGCAAACGCAGGAATCGGCCATGGACGCGGCCGCCTGTATCGCCTGCGGAGCCTGCGTAGCGGCTTGTAAGAACGCATCAGCCATGCTGTTCGTGGGCGCACAGATAGCGCGTTTCGCCTTGCTGCCACAGGGGCAGGCCGAACGCCGGGAACGCGCGGAACGGATGGTTGCCCAGATGGATTCGGAAGGCTTTGGGGCGTGTTCGTTTACGGGTGCCTGCGCTGTCGAATGCCCGGCCTCCATTCCGCTCGAAGTTATCACCCGGCTAAACCGGGAGTATCTGGGGGCTAAAATCAGTTAATCGAAATCCTAAGCGGGCTCGATACTCGTGCCTTTCTCCTAAACACAACTCATTATGAAACTCATTCCAACATCCGTTCATGGGCTGCTCGATTACACAACCGGCGCACTGTTTCTGGCGTCGCCCTGGCTGCTGGGCTTTTCCCGACAGGGGTCAGCCCGGCAGGTAGCCGTCGGCACAGGACTCGCCGTGCTGGGGCTGTCGGTTCTGACCGACTACGAAGCCGGGTTGGTCAGGCGGGTACCAATGAAGACGCACCTAGCCATGGATACAGCAACCGGCATATTGGTTGCTGCGTCGCCTTGGCTGTTTGGTTTTGCCCGGCGCGTTTACTGGCCCCACGTTGCGTTCGGACTGCTCGAATTTGGTGCCGGGTTACTTACGCAATCGACTCCGTCAACCCAAAAATAACAGCCGCACATTCACTTCGATTTCCCCTAATATAGGTATGAGTTTTGTACGTGCTACAAGCTGGAGTCAGTTACTCGACAGCTTGTATGAAAATGCCTGGGTGCCTACCCTCCAGCGGTTTCGGCCACCGTTTGCGTTCCGGGGCTTACCCGATGATTCGTATTCGCTGAACACGTCGCTGATGCGTATGGGTGAGAAGTGTGCGCAGATCGAGGGACATCTGCTCCGTAACTTCAAAAAGTACGCGATGCGAAATGTTGTTGAACACGATTCGTTCTGGTACTGGCTTTCAGTGGCCCAGCACCACGGGCTACCAACCCGTCTCATGGACTGGACGTTTTCACCCTATGTTGCGCTGCATTTCGTAACGGCTAACACCGACTTGTACGGCCGGGACGGGGTGATCTGGTGCCTGAATTACAAAAAAGTACACCAGCAATTACCCGGCCTACTGAGCAACGTGCTGGCTAACGAAGGTGCTGACGTGTTCACGATCGAGATGTTAAGTCGCATTCCATCATTGCAGGAGCTCGACGGCCTGTCGGTCGAGCCGTTCACGCTATTTTTCGAGCCACCATCCATCGACGACCGGATCGTCAATCAGTATGCCCTGTTCTCGGTGGTGTCAAACCCGACTGTCGGTCCCCAAAGCTGGCTCAAAGACCGTCCCGACCTCTACCAGAAGATTTATGTCGCCAAAGAGCTGAAATGGGAAATCCGCGACAAGCTCGATCAGGCTAATATCAACGAACGGGTACTATTTCCCGGCCTCGATGGCCTTAGCCGCTGGCTGAAACGGCAGTACGTTCAGTCCTCTGGGAGCCTTTCGGCAACGACGGAAGACGCCGATGATCAGACTAGTCTTTCTTCAGGTCGGCCAGCGTCCCCCGGATAACCATGTTCATCTTACTTTTATTGAAGATCGTACTGTTGTCTTTATCGATAAGCTTGCAGCGCATCGTCACCCGGAAGGGCGTATCTTTCTTGTCGAACAGCATCTTCGGCAATAGCCCCAGCGACTGACCGGGTTTAACCGTAACCGGAAACACAACCGGTGTGGTGGCCTGCTTTTTAATCAGAATGGGTTCAGGCTGGCTACCCGTTGCGATTTCTTTACCGTCGATGACTACGGTGTATTCCGTATCCGTAAAACTCAGCGGAAACCGATTCTTATTGGTGATCGCCACTTTTGCTGCAACATCCGTACGCTTCAGCCCCAGCTTACCCAGGTCGATATCTTCGATCTTGATGGTGGGCAGGTAAATTGCCGGTAGCCGCCGGGTAATGTTGGCCTTAAAGGTGCGGTCGCCCAGAATCGGCAGGTCCAGATCAAACTGACTACGCACGGCATAGGTCGTACTGTCGATATCCTTCCGGTCCAGCGTCTTCAGTACCTGCACCAGTTTCTTGGCAAGTATCGTCACCGGTAAGGTTACGGACGTGCTATCGCCCGATTTGATAGCGATGGATTTCTGGTACGTATCCGTGCTGACCGGCGTATTGGCAATCAGCACTGTATAGGCCAGCCGGTTGGCTTTGAACTCGACGGGCAGCGGGTTGTCGATCAGCAGCGTAACATTCGCTTTGACGCGGTCATCGTCGATGTCGGTAATACTGAGCGTACTCATCTCCAGCCGTGGCTTGAGCGTATTGTCATAAGGACCGCCTTCAGCGACCGCATTACTTTTTAGCTTACTGTACCATATATACGCGCCGATAACGCCGATCAGCAACAATACTAGCGCAATGATCCAT
>JAKONH010000449.1 GCA_022702045.1 Spirosomataceae bacterium | reverse complement strand
ACCTGCTGCGTCTGGTAGTAGGCCAGTACGTCGGGCGGTAGGTTGGGGTACGACCGCCGGACAACTAAGCTGGTGTCGTCCGTCGACTGATCGGGGCGGCAGTGCGCACAGTACGATACCGTACCCGCCGGGTTTGTCAGCACCCACCGTCGATGCTGACACCGCTGGTAGCGAGATACGCCCATGATCGTGTAGTCGGATACGGTGCGGGTACAGAAGTGATTTGGTACGTCGCCGGTTTCGGGACAGATCAGTCGCGTCGTCAAGCGCCAGTTCGGCCGGGTGGGTTGTTTAAACCAGCCGTTGGCTGCGTCGTAGTCGAGCGTATTAAACAGTTGAAACAGCAGCGGTGTGGCGATGTTGGCTCCGCTCAGTTCGGCCACTCCAACACCCGAAAAGTTGCCTACCCACACGCCAATCGTATAGCGCTGATTATACCCGATACTCCACGCATCGCGCCGACCATATGACGTCCCGGTTTTCCAGGCAATCCGGGGCAGGTGGTAGCTGTTGTCGAAGTTGTTGGGCAGGTCGGGTCGGGTAACCTGCGTAAGCGTCTGCTTAACCAGAAACGTAGCTTCGGGTGATAGCAGCACCTGCCCGCTGGTGTCAGTTGCCGAACGGCCGGGTGCGTTGGTCAGGCGTAGCGGTCGGACGATTCCGTCGTTAGCCAGACCGGTGTATAACCGGGTCATTTCCTGTAATGTTACCCCGCAGCCGCCCAGCACCATCGACAGCCCCAGTACACCCGCCTGTTTGTTGATCGTTGAAAAACCCGCCCGTTTCAGACTCGCGACCAGCTTGCTCGTGCCCAGTTCGTGGAGAAGGGCGACGGCCGGTATGTTGAGCGAATTGGCCAGCGCAAACTCCGCTGTAACAGGACCGTTGAACCGCATATCGTAGTTGCCGGGCTCGTAGCCGTTGAAGCTGGTCGGTACATCAGCTAGGCGGGTTTTGGGGGTGATGAGGCCTGCGTCGAACGCCAGCCCGTACAACAGTGGTTTCAATGCACTGCCCGGCGACCGGACGGCCTGTACACCATCGACCTGCCCGCCGTCGTACACACTACTGAAGTTCGCCGAGCCTACGTAAGCCAGCACCTCCCGCGTCTCATTGTCGACGACCAGCACAGCTGCGTTCTGAATAGCCAATGCCCGTATCCGATTGACATAGTTCTGCACTAGCCGTTCTGCCGTCGCCTGCGTCGTTGGGTCGAGGGTAGCGTGAATGATTGGCTGATCGGGTTGCTCGTGCTGCAGTCGGCGGGACAGGTGCGGAGCCAGGCGGGGCGCAGCGCGTCGATGGGCCGTAAGCGGTTCGGTTAGCGCGTCGGCGATGGCTTCGTTGGCGAACAAGCAGGCCCGGCGAAACCGCAGCAGCCACTCGTTGCGGGCCTGAACAAGTCGGGCGTTGTGTGGCCCCGGCCGCAAACTCGACGGGCGGTTGGGAACGATCGTTAGCGTGGTCAGTTCAGCAAGACTCAGCAAGTCGGGCGATTTGCCGAAGTAAAGCAGCGCGGCTGATTTGATTCCCTCGATGTTGCTGCCGTAGGGAACCAGATTCAGATACAGCTGCAAAATTTCGTCTTTCGAATAATGCAGTTCCAATTGCAGGGCACGAGCTAGCTCAATCAGTTTGCTGGTGTAGGTACGGGGACGGGGTTCCAGCAGACGCACGGTCTGCATCGTAATGGTCGACGCGCCTGACGTACGTCGACCGGTCAGCAGGTTACGGGCAGCGGCCCGGACCAGCGAAACGGGATTGATACCGGGATGCCAGCGAAAATAACGGTCTTCCTTAAACAATACCGTTTCGCGCAGCAACGGCGTAATCTCCTTCAGTTCGGTGTAGAACCGCCACTTGTCGTCACGGCTCAGAAAGGCGTGCAGCGTTTGCCCATTGCTGGCCGTCACGATAGTTGAATACGCAATGGAGGGGCGGAAGGGCAGTAATACATCCAGCAGTACCAATAGAAGAACCAGTCCGGCCGTAATCCACATTGTCACTGACCGGAAGAGCCCTGTTAGCCACCGGCGCATTGCCGTACAAAGCGATGTTGGTAAAATCACGGTGAGGAGCGGACAGGTTACTTGTCTGGCAAAGAAACGAAAGGAGGTTCGTCATATTTGCGCGGGGCGTCACATCTTTACGTATTCCGGAACCCAACCCCTATTCATCTGCTATGACTATTCAATTCTGGGGCGCTGCCCGTACCGTAACCGGGAGCAAACACCTGCTGACAACGGCATCTGGCAATCGTATTCTGCTCGACTGCGGACTGTTTCAGGGAATCAATACAGACGAACTGAATCAGCAGTTTGGCTTCGACCCGGCTGAGGTCGACTACATGGTACTGTCGCATGCGCACATTGACCACACGGGGCTGATTCCCCGACTGGTTCGGAAGGGATTTGCCGGGCCGATCTATACGACTTCAGCGACAATCGACCTGTGCGAGATTATGCTGATGGACAGCGCCCGGATTCAGGTGCGCGATCTGGAGCGGGTCAACGCCCGACGCAGCCGGCGGGGGGAAGCTGAGCTGGAAGCCCTATACGACGAGGGCGATGTACGGCAGGCGTTGACGCAGATGGTCCCGGTAGCCTACAACGAGTCCTTCGTAATCTGTGACGACGCAGTGGGAATGCTAACCGACGCAGCCCACCTATTAGGGAGTGCCGCTGTTAATTTAACAATTCGCGAAAACGGGAGTGATATACGTCTGGCGTTTAGTGGCGACATCGGTCGGCCCGACGACAAAATTCTGCGCCGGTTCGACCGGTTCCCGCAGGCCGATTATATTCTCTGCGAATCGACCTATGGCGACCGGCTCCATGAAGTCGAGCCCGATATGAAAAGTCATTTGCTGCGTATCGTCCGGCAAACCTGTGTAGAGCAGCGCGGTAAACTGTTGATACCTGCCTTCGCTGTCGACCGGACGCAGGAACTGATTTACGCACTCGACCAACTGGCCAGCGAAGGTAAACTACCCCGGATACCCGTCTATATCGACAGCCCAATGTCGGTGCTGGCGACGCGGGTTATGCGTCGGCATGAGGAAGATTTCAATCCCGACATACTGGCATACATCAAGAAAGACGGCGACGCGTTCGACTTTCCGAACCTGTATTACATCGCCGACGTGGAGGACTCAAAGTTGCTGAACAACAGCGATGAACCCTGCATTATTATCGCGCCGTCGGGTATGGCCGAAGCCGGGCGGATCAAGCATCACATTAAAAATAACGTCGAAAAGACCAGCACAACGATTCTGCTGGTTGGGTACGCGTCGCCCAACAGTCTGGGTGGGGCGCTGAAACGGGGCGAGAAAGAAGTGACGATTTTCGGCGAAAAATACCAGGTCAATGGTCGCGTCGAGGTTATGGATTCGTTTTCGGCCCACGGCGATTACCGGGAGATGCTTGACTTTTTAAGCTGTCAGGACCCCGCCCGTGTCAAGACTATCTTCCTGGTGCATGGCGATTACGACACGCAGCAGGTATGGCTGGAAAAACTACTGGCGGCTGGTTTCCCGAATGTACAGATTCCGGTAATGGGTGAGATGGTCACCCTGACGTAAGCCTACGTAAACACAAAACCCCGGCGCTGTGAAAGCCGGGGTTTTGACGATAAACCGACATTGAGTCAGACCTTATGTAAATCTCATCCTTGATGTAAACGGCACCCGGGCGAAGCACCGGTTCAACACGGACCGATAGATTTTACCGAACTGGACGTAACACCACCGCCTGAGTTGCTTGACCTCTTTAGGAATCAGTAGCTTAATGGCTTTGGCCAGTTCTTTCTCGAACAGAGCCTTATCAAAACTTACCTTCTGAAGGATGGTTTTGATGTATTCAAGCATAGAAAGCATACCACATTGTGCGTTTTTAGTTGTAGGGATTCGTTACTTATGACGTTAGTGGAAAATAAGGGTTGTAGCCAAATCGCCACGGAGTTGTCTATACCGAGAACGGCTCGTTTCTAGTATTGTTGCCCAAATGTACTGATGATAATTGCAATATTCCGAAAATTGTTTGTATTATTTATTCTAGCGATTACGCCGGTTATGGCGCAACAGGCTGATAATCTAGTAGCCATTGAACTTGGCATTACTAATTTTTCGATCGAACGGCCTTATACCATATCCGTAGCCGTTCGGAACAGCGACGAGCGCCCGGATATTCGTTTTCCCGATATTCCCGGATTCACGAAAAAAGGAATCTCCGCCAGCGTAACGAGTGCCGAAGCGGATGGTAAAGTAACCGTCAGTCAGGTCATTACGCAGACCTATCAGGCGAAAGCACCGGGGCGCTATATACTGGCTCCTTTCACGATTACGGTAGGTGACAACACGGCCCGTTCGGAGGGTGCCGTGCTGATGGTCCGACCCGGCGCAGCCGTCGCATCAGGTAGTTTGTCGACAACGGCCGTCGCGCCTGCGCCGGGGTCCGCTTTCCTGGAATTGTCGGCATCGAAACGGCGGATTTATGCGGGCGAAGGCGTTGCGCTAACGTTATCGTTTTTTATTGCCGACAACTATCCGCAGGCGCTGAACTTCACGGCGTTGGATCAGCAGATACAGCAGATTGCCAACCGAATCAGACCAGTCAATGCCTGGGAGGAAAACCGAAATATTACCGAGCTGAAACCGGTCACGGTACGGATTGGGACTCACACCTTCCGACAATACCTATTGTATCAGGCGGTGTTTTTCCCGGTAGCTGCCCGCCCCCTGTCGATTCCGGCGGTAACGTTGCAACTTTCCCGGCCTGGGCCAGGCAACAGCGCTCCCGTGCGTGTTGCGTTCACAAGCAAACCACTAACAATTGACGTACAGTCGCTGCCTGCGCGAGCCAGTAACCAACAGATTCCCGTCGGGCGCTTCCGACTTGTCGAACGGTTGAATCGGCGCCGGGTCAACGCGGGGCAAAGCGCACAGTACACGTTTCAGGTGATGGGGGAGGGTAATATTGCCACGCTACCGGCTCCCATTCTGGTAGCCGACTCGGGTAATGTCGACGTCTTCCCGCCTGAAGAACGCCTAACCATCAACCGGGATGGTACGCAGATTACCGGCCAGAAAAGCTTCGCTTATTTTATCGTTCCGAATCAAAATGGGCTGGTTTCGTTGGCGAATCGGTTTCAATGGGTTTACTTCGACCCGCAGTCAGCCCGGTACGATACGTTGCGCCCTCGATTAACTCTCCGCGTTGGGGGTGTTGCTGATCCGTCTGACGAAGCGGTGTCGACTGACGAAGCGGTAGCTGGTACGAGTGGGGAAAGCAGTTTGGCCGCCCGGTCGATCTACGCTGGACTGAAAACGCAGGATAGTAGTGAGCAACCGATTAATCAGGTCGAACTGATCCGGGGGCTGGCCAGTGTGCTGATCGTGCTGATGCTGGTTGGCGTGATTTTTATCATTGTAAAAAAATGAGTAGTACATACGGTACCCTTTTCAA
Source organism: Spirosomataceae bacterium (assembly GCA_022702045.1). Lineage (GTDB taxonomy): Bacteria > Bacteroidota > Bacteroidia > Cytophagales > Spirosomataceae > Spirosoma. The sequence goes on along the minus strand of JAKONH010000449.1, from coordinate 27,002 downwards.
GATTTCCACTTTTGGCGAGTCGCACGGCCCGGCCATTGGCGTTGTCATCGATGGCTGCCCGGCAGGCCTGGCTTTCGACACTGACTTTATTCAGCAGGAACTCGACCGACGTAAGCCCGGTCAGTCGCGCATCACGACGCAACGGCGCGAAGCCGACGAGTTCGAAGTGCTGTCTGGTGTATTTGACGGACAAACGCAGGGTACGCCTATTGCGCTGCTGATTCGCAATACCGATCAGCGTAGCAAAGATTACGGCCATATCGCCCGTCAGTTTCGCCCGTCGCATGCCGATTATACCTACCAGACGAAATATGGCTCCCGCGATTACCGGGGTGGTGGGCGTTCGTCGGCTCGCGAAACGGCCGCGCGGGTAGCGGCCGGAGCGGTTGCCAAATTGTTGCTGGCGCAGCAGGGCGTGCAGATTCAAGCGTATGTATCGCAGGTCGGCACGCTGAAACTGACAAAAGCGTATACTGAACTCGATCTGGCAAAAGCGGAAGATAATGCCGTTCGGTGCCCCGACCCTAACATGGCGGAGCAGATGTTCCAATACATCGACGAGGTACGCAAGAATGGCGATTCCGTTGGCGGTGTTGTCGACTGTGTGATTACGGGCGCACCGGCAGGCTGGGGTGAACCTGTATTTGATAAGCTACACGCTGAACTGGGCAAAGCTATGCTGAGTATTAATGCTGTGAAAGGCTTTGAGTATGGCAGTGGTTTCGCTGGGGCTGAATTGTTTGGCTCGCAGCACAACGACGAGTTTTACACCGACGAAAGCGGGGCTGTTCGGACCCGCACCAACCAGTCGGGCGGTATTCAGGGCGGCATCAGTAATGGGGAAGCCATCTACTTCCGGACGGCGTTCAAACCAGTTGCTACCATCATGCAGGATCAGGATAGTGTCGACGTCGATGGACAACCGGTTACCGTGTCGGGCAAAGGGCGGCATGATCCATGTGTCGTGCCCCGTGCCGTGCCGATCGTTGAAGCGATGGCGGCATTGGTACTGGCTGACATGATGCTGCGTAACAAAGCCGCTCGCGTCGAGTCGACGCCTGTGTCGGCTACACTGTAGGTTATTTCTTCTTTGAGAAAATGGCCTGCATCAGCACATAGCCGAAGAAGCCAAAACCGATAGCCTGCGCGGTAATGCCAACTGTCAACAACAACCCGGACGATGACCAGTGTTGCGACCGGCCTGCTGCACCGATTAGGGTCAGAATCAGGCCGGAAAGCCAGAAACCGACAGCTAACAGAAGGAACTTGTTTTTGATCGTAACCATGTTCGTGCGTGTTTGTGTCGATTTACTAACCCATGTCGGCGCGCATTTGTCACAACGGACGCCCGTTTTGCCAGCGGTAGTTTGGGTTTGGTTGAGTGTGACTTCCTTGTCAGCCCAGACGCTAGGGCGCTATCAGTTTCGGCGGGGGCTGATGGGCACACAATTTTCGCTGACGCTATACGCCACCGACAGCCTGACCGCCAACCGGGCAAACAAGGCCGTATCCGCCCGAATGGATTCACTGAACCAAGTGATGAGTGATTATCAGGATGGGTCAGAAATAAATCGGTTGTCGGAAACGGCCGGCAGCGGTCGCTGGATACCGCTGTCCGCTGACTTGTTCGGTGTATTAGCAAAAGCACAAACCATCGCCCGCTTGTCAGGCGGTCGCTACGATCCGACAGTCGGACCGCTTTCGCTGCTGTGGCGTCGGGCGGTTCGGCGGGGTGAGTTTCCAACAGCAAAACAACGACGGCAGGCGCACCGGGCCGTTGGCTACCGACTGCTTGAACTCGATAGCACGACCCGCTCCGCCCGGTTGCGACGACCCGGCATGCGACTCGATGTGGGGGGAATTGGGCAAGGGTTTGCCAACGACGAAGCCATGTGTGTGTTGCAACAGCTTAGTATTCGATCCGCCCTGCTCGATTTAGGGGGCGACATCCTCATCGGCGACGCTCCGCCAGGACAGGCTGGCTGGCGCGTCAGCATCGGATCGCCCGAAACAGGCGACACGGCTACACTAGTACTACATAACGTTGCCATTACTACCTCGGGCGACTTGTACCGGCATCTCGATTATCGGGGTAAGCGGTATTCGCACATTATGAACCCACGGTCTGGTCTGGGGCTGCGCCATTTCGTGCGAGCTACTGTTTCTGCACCTACGGGCTGGCAGGCCGACGCGCTGACCAAGGTGTTCAGCGTAGCCGGATTGCGCCAAAGCTACCGACTGATTCGCCGGTTCCCCTATGCTACCGTACAGCTGGTCGAACGAAAACGAGGTCGACTGCACAACTGGCAATCGACCTCACTTATCAATCGGACGAATTAAGTTTCGGAAATCCAAACAGAATCGATTGTCCGGTTTACAATCCGATATGCACAGGATTTATACCGTCACCGTTTTGCCAGGGACGGCAATGGGGTAAAAACCGTCTTTGTCTGGCAGAACCTTGGGCATAGCATCCCAGGCCAATTTTTCGGGGAACAGGTCGATCTGCGAGTTCAGCGCTTCATCCCACTTCACTACTTTACCCGAGTATGTTGCCATCCGGCCCATGATGGCTGTCATTGTACTTTTCGCTACCCGCTCTGCATCGGCAAATTTGTAATCGCCTTTAGCAATGGCTGCGAACAGTTCGTCATGCTCGATCTGGTACGGATTGCCATCCGCTTTAGCGTCGTGAGTATAAATAGGCTGGCCGTTGTAGCCCAGCAAGGCACTGCTCCGTTTCTCCATTCCTTCAACCTTACCTTTCGTGCCCAGGAACATCTCGTCCACCCGGCTGAAGGTACCTTCGTAATGTCGGCATTGGCTGTTGATGGTTGTTCCATCGGCATACACGAAGTCTACGATATGGTGGTCGAAGATTTCGCCGTCGTCTTTGCCGTTCCGAACCTGCCGGCCCCCCGTTCCCTGACAGGACACGGGATAGCTGTTTTTGACCCAGTTCGCCACGTCGATATTATGGACGTGCTGCTCGTTGATATGATCACCGCACAGCCAGTTGAAGTAGTACCAGTTGCGCATCTGATAATCCATTTCAGTCTGCTGAGGTTGGCGTGGCTTGTGCCAGACACCCCCGCTGATCCAGTACACCTGCCCGCCCACGATATCGCCGAGGGCGCCGTCGTGAATCCGCTTGATCATTTCACGGTAGCTGGGCTGGTAACGCCGTTGCAGACCGACGACAACGTTCAGCTTTTTCTTTTTAGCTTCTTCGGCCGCTGCCAGCACTTTCCGTACCCCCGGTCCATCAGTTGCTACCGGTTTTTCCATGAATACGTGTTTGCCCTGCCGAACGGCTTCTTCGAAATGGCTGGGCCGAAAGCCCGGTGGCGTAGCCAGAATGACGACATCGGCTAAGGCAATGGCTTGTTTGTAAGCATCGAAACCGACAAATTTACGGTCTTCCGGTATATCCACTTTAGGCGTTCCGTCGGCGGCTTTGGCTCCGCGTTCGGTCAGCGCTTTATACGCACTATCCACCCGATCGCGGAAGGCGTCGGCCAGTGCCACAATTTTCACGTTCTGCTTCGTACTTAGTGCTTGCTGAGCTGCGCCTGTGCCCCGGCCACCGCAGCCAATCAACGCGACCTTAATAACGTCGTTGGCTGATGTATGGTAACCGTTGGCGAAGGCTACGCCCGGCAATGTACTCAGTAGAGTACCACCAGCGAATAAACCTGATGCTTTGAGAAAAGCCCGACGATCCGCGAGATCTGTCAGCGGGAAGGAAGAGTGCTCGTGTTTCATAGCGTCTATTATTTAGATAAGGGGGTCAGAAACATAGTAAAAAGAAGCGTACCCGGGCAGATATACTAACTCACTCAGGATGAACATGAAGAAGATAGGCTAGTGCACCGATGCGTAGCTTGGTGTTGCAGACTCGTTTTGTCACCGTTTATGTAGTTGTAAATTACTGACTGTCAGTCATAATAAACACGCCTACTAACTATTTTAATGCATTAGTTAGAAAAAATAAGATAAAAGTTAGACGAATATGTATGTTTACTCAACAAGAGACTTGTTGCATCTGCTGTTAACTGGTTACGAACGAATTATGCAAAAAACCACTACCTACACACTTTGCCTGACCTGTCTGTGGAGTTTACTGAGTTTGGTTGCTGCCGCCCAAACGCGTGTGTCAGGCCGAATAACGAATGAATCGAAACGTGAGCCGCTGGCCGGTATAAGCATTGCTGTCAGGGGAAAAGTCGTTGGTACGATTACCGACCAGAAAGGGCAGTTTTCGCTATCAGTCAATACACCCCCGCCGTTCACTCTGGCCATAACCGGTGTTGGGTTTCAGACGCAGGAAGTCGTTATCAACGGTAACCGCACCGATCTCGACATTGCGTTGAAAGAGCAGGTCATGCTGGGGCAGGAGGTCGTTGTATCGGCGTCGCGCGTCGAAGAAAATGTGCTTAAGTCGCCGGTGAGCATCGAGAAAATGGATATACGAAGTATTCAGTCGACAGCCGCCCCCAGTTTTTACGACGCGCTCCGTAACCTGAAAGGGGTGGAAGTAAGTCAGCAGAGTGTCAACTTCAGCTCAGTCAACACGCGCGGTTTTAGCAGTAACGGAAATAACCGGCTGGTGCAACTGGTAGATGGTATGGACAATCAGGCACCGGGCTTAAACTTCCCCGTCGGTAACGTTGCCGGGATTTCCGAGCTTGATCTGGAAAGCGTTGAATTACTACCGGGTGCTGCATCGGCATTGTACGGCCCTAACGCGATCAACGGGCTGTTGCTGATGACATCGAAAAGTCCATTTACCTATCAGGGCCTAAGTGCGCAGGCAAGGGGGGGCGTGATGAGTGCGACCAACAGAACAGCCGCTGACGGAACCTCGCAAGTCAACACGCCTTTCTACGACGTAGCGTTTCGGTACGCCAAAGCCTTCAAAAATCGCCTGGCGTTCAAAGTAAACGCCAACTACGTAACGGCCAAGGACTGGCAGGCGACGGATTATCGCGATCAAAGCTTCTACAATGGCTATAACCCGTCGACCGGTACAGCGCAGAATAACCCCGGTTACAATGGGGTTAACGTATACGGCGACGAAAACTCATCGGGTGTTAGTCTGGCGTCGTTTCGGCCCATCTTCGCGCAATTGTTGGGCGTGCCAGCATCACAGCTATCAGTCATCGATCCGTCTGGGCGACTGGCGCAGTTGATTGGTGGCGTTCAGCAGGTGTCAGCGCAGACGGGTATAGCCGCTTCGCAGATTGTCAACGATGTATTACTACCCAACACGGTGGTGTCGCGTACCGGTTATCCCGAACGTGGTCTGGTCGATTATAACACGCATAGTTTGAAGCTGAACGGGGCGGTGCATTATCGGTTCAATGACAAACTTGAAGGTATTCTACAAGCCAACTGGGGGAGCGGGACCACCGTGTTTACGTCTACCGACCGCTACTATATCAATAATTTCAAGCTGGCTCAGTACAAAGCAGAACTGCGCGGTAGCGACTTTTTCGTACGGGCCTACAGCACACAAGAACGCTCGGGTGATGCCTACGCAGCTGGCTTGTTAGGTTCGTTTATCCTGGAAGCGTGGAAGCCTAGTATCAATCAGTCCAACCTACTGGGTTCATGGTACCCGCAGTATGCGTTTACGTATGCCGGTGGCGCTTTGCAGGCGTTCCCCCGCGCCTTGCAGCAGGCCTTGGCAGCTAATCCTGGAAACGTAGCAGCCGCTTACCAGTCGGCTATAGCCTCGGTAAATACGCTGGCCCCGACCTTGCAGGCAGCTGCGTTGGGGGTAGCTGATGCCGGTAAACCCGCCGTTGGTTCGGCGCAGTTTAATCAGTATGCCGACGCCATTAAACAGCAACCGATCGCACAGGGCGCGAAATTTCTGGACCGGACAAACCTGTATCATGCCGAAGGAATGTACCACCTCCGCTCGCTCGTCGATCCGAACCTGGTTGACCTGACTGTTGGAGCCAACTACCGTATGTATGCCCTTAACTCAGGTGGAACGCTGTTTCTGCAAAAACCTGAGGGCGGAGAATACACAATTCACGAGTACGGCGCGTATGTACAGGCTATCAAGTCGTTTAAGGATGTACTGAAGATAACGGGCTCGGTTCGTTACGATAAAAACCAAAACTTCCAGGGCGTATTCAGTCCGCGTATATCGGCGGTACTGACAGCGGCTAAGGATCACAACTTCCGGGCAAGCTATCAGACCGGGTTCCGCATACCGACTACGCAGAACCAGTATATCAACCTCAATACGCCGGTTGCGCTGTTAATTGGTGGTTTGCCGGCCGTACGTGATCGGTACAATCTGCGGGATGGCCGCACCACAATTTTCGGCACCACGACCAGCTACGATTTCCCCGAATTCAAGCCCGAACGCGTGCTGACCTTCGAGGTAGGCTATAAGGGACTGATCGCAAACCGCTTGCTGATTGACGCCTACTACTACAACAGTCAGATGCAGAATTACATCGGCGCTGTTGTATTAAGCAATCCAGGTGTGTCCGTGCCCATTCAAACGCCCCGCAACTACGACAAAAGTATTACGTATCAGGGCTTTGGCTTAGGTATCGACTATGTGTTGCCCAAGAACTTTACTATCGGAGGAAATCTGTCAAATACGACGCTGAACGCTGGCGGTGTTGGTCTGTTCGACAGCAAGAAGAATCAGAACGTACTTGACGATGGATTCCAGATCGGGTTCAACACGCCCAAATACCGCTACAACCTATCCGTTGCTAACCGGAACATAGGTAATAGCGGCTGGGGTTTTAACGTGACCTGGCGCAACCAGGACGCATTCCTGTGGCAGGAACTGCTGCAACCTGTACAGTCGCGTACGCTAGCCAACAGTCAGCAGATTGTCATTCCCGCCTTCAGTACGCTGGACGCGCAGGTGAGCAAAAAAATAGCACCAATCAAATTGATTCTGAAAGTGGGTGGCAGCAATATTCTGCGCAACCAATACACCACCGGCTGGGGTAACCCGACTATCGGAGCCATGTACTACGTTAGTCTGACGTTCGACGAACTGCTGAACTAAGGTCTCTTAACTGGTCGTCTTTGAAAACCGGTCTGCTATCAACTGACCGGTTTTTTTGTATGTACCTGGTCGTATACGTCGCTCAGCTCGTTTGAACGCGAACTTTTACCGGTGATCCAGCCTTACACGCATGGGCCACTCCCGGCCTCAACGTTAACCCTACGCCCTTGTCGAACGCTGCATCGACTGGTTCGTCCAGTCAGCCGGCCGCGCCGGTTTCCGATCATTTACCACGTCGGCTGAATTTGCTGCAGGGTACGGCGCTGAACATGATCGACATGGTCGGTATCGGACCGTTCGTTGTCCTGCCGCTGGTGATCAAAACGCTGGGGGGCGGATTTTTTCTGTGGGCGTGGGTGCTGGGGGCATTCGTTTCCCTGGTCGACGCGTTCGTCTGGTCGGAACTGGGTGCTGCCTTTCCGCAGGCGGGGGGAAGCTATAACTTCCTTAAAATTTCGTACGGCGAGCAGCGCTGGGGGCGGTTGCTATCGTTCTTATACGTCTGGCAGACACTCATTCAGGCCCCGCTCGTATTAGCGTCGGGTGCCATCGGATTTGCGCAATACGTATCGTATCTGACCCCACTGGACGAATGGCAACGGAAAGCTATTTCAGGTGGTATCGTGCTGGTCATTATTGCCCTGCTTTACCGCAAGATTGACTCCATCGGTACCATTGGCGTTGTGATGTGGGGCGCCGTGTTGCTCACCCTCGGCTGGATTATCGTTGGCGGGTTGAGCAATGCGCAGATTCCTTTGTCACAGACATTGTCTTCGGTAAGTTCCATCAGTGGGGGCGTGCTGGCGGTAGGGCTGGGGCAGGCCACCGTCAAAACCATCTATTGCTATCTCGGCTATTATAACGTCTGTCATCTGGGCGGAGAAATAAAGAAACCGACGCGGAACATACCGGCCAGTATGTTTATTTCGGTTGCCGGTATCGCGGTGCTGTATCTGCTGATGAACATAAGCGTCGTCAGCGTCGTACCTTGGCAGGAGGCACAGCACAGTCAGTTTATTGTGAGTACGTTTGTCGAACGGTTGTACGGTTCGGGCGCTGCTCAACTGGCTACTGTATTGGTACTGGTTGTCGCTTTCTCGTCGTTGTTTGCAGTGTTACTGGGGTATTCGCGCGTTCCCTATGCTGCGGCCGTAGATGGACAATTTCTACGTGTCTTTGCAAAACTCCACCCAACGCGGCAGTTTCCCTACGTATCGCTGCTTTTTCTGGGTGGACTTGGCTTTGTATTTAGCCTGCTATTCCGGCTCAGCGACGTAATCGACGGCATTCTGGCGATGCGTATCATCATACAATTTGTTGGGCAGGCGGTCGGTTTGCTACTGTTGCACCGTCGTCGGGCGGCTGACAGTTTCCCCTTCCGTATGCCGCTCTACCCGCTACCCGTTATACTGGCCATATGCGTATGGCTGCTGATCTTCGCATCTACCAAGCTAACGTTTATGCTTTCTGGCCTGATCGTGCTCACACTAGGCCTCGTTGCTTTTCTGCTTTTCAACCGCTACCGCCGGCAGTGGCCATTTGAGTTGAAGAATGATAGCGTGATTGACTAACAGAATGATGGAATGTGATTCGTGCGCTAGCTCATTCAGTAACTCAACCATTCAACCATTCTATAACAGCGCGTCGAATAGAATCTCGGCGGGGTGCTGCGCTTTACGGGCGGTGCCGTCTTTGATCTGATGGCGACAGGAGGTGCCTGGTGCGGCAATGATGACCTCTTCGGGTTGCTGCCGGACTGTCGGGAACAGAACCAGCTCGCCAATTTTCATTGATACATCGTAGTGTTCGGCTTCGTAACCAAACGAACCGGCCATACCGCAGCAGCCTGACGGAATCAGTTGCGCGGTGTAGTTTTTCGGTAACGATAGGGCTTTCTTCCCCGGTACGAGCGATGAAACGGCTTTTTGCTGGCAGTGGCCATGCAGCTTGATCAGGCGCGTCTCTTGCGTAAATTGCTCGGGACGGATACGCTTAGCGTCGAGTTCACGAGCGATAAACTCTTCGAACGTCAGCGCGTGTTTCGACAAGGCTTTCGCATCGCTGACCAGCGACTCGTTGACCAGGTCGGGATATTCATCGCGGAACGTCAGAATAGCGGATGGCTCCAGCCCGACAAGAGGTCTGTCGGCTGTTATGACGTTTCGTAGTGTGCGTACATTGTGTTCGGCCATCGGCTTCGCCATTTTCAGCATACCTTTCGATAGGGCTGCCCGGCCGCTCTCGCCATGCTCGGGAATGAGCACCGTGTAGCCCAGCCGTTCGAGCAACTGCACCGCTTTCTGACCAACGGGTACGTCGTTGAAGTTCGTAAACTCGTCGCAAAACAGGTAGACTATTTTCTGAGCGCTATCTCCAGCTGATTGTGCCGTTGGCTGCCGCGATGTGAACCACTTTTTCAGCGTTGTCTTATCGAGTAATGGCATGCTCCGCTCAGGGTGGAAGCCAAGGGTTCGGTTGGCAATGCGTCGCAGCGCGGGCGTTCCTAACACACCGTTATACGCCCAGGGGACCAGCGAGGCCAGGCCAGATAAGCGGCCGAAGTTGGCAATCATGCGCGATCGTAGCGGAACCCCATTCGCGTCGTAGTAATGTTGTAGAAATTCAGCCTTCAGTTTAGCCACATCGACGTTCGACGGGCATTCCGACTTGCAACCTTTGCAGGATAGGCAGAGGTCGTATACTTCCTTGATCTCGGGGTTATCAAAACGGTTTTCTTTTGGCGAATGCGTCAGCATTTCGCGCAGGATATTGGCCCGGGCACGAGTAGTGTCTTTCTCATTGCGCGTAGCCATGTAGCTGGGGCACATCGTACCACCCGACCGTTCAGTTTTGCGACAATCGCCCGAACCGTTGCATTGCTCCGCATGTTGCAGTATCGTCTGGTTTCCGTACCGGAAATACGTTTGGAAGTCGGGCGTTTGCTGACCGGCTTCGTAGCGTAAGAACGTATCCATCGGGGGCGTTTCGACGATCTTACCGGGGTTGAAGATACCGTCGGGGTCCCATGTATGCTTGATCTGGCGCATCAGCTCGTAGTTGTGCTGACCAACCATCTGCGGAATAAACTCACCTCGCAGCCGTCCGTCGCCGTGTTCACCCGATAACGAGCCGTCGTATTTCTTAACCAGCGTCGCGATCTGTTCAGCGATCAATCGATACTGTCGGTGCCCTTCGGCCGTCTTCAGGTTGATAATCGGTCGCAGGTGTATCTCGCCCGACCCGGCATGGGCGTAGTGTACCGCAGACATCTGATTTTCTTTCAGAATCTCGTTGAACTCCCGGATAAAGTCTGGCAGATCATGCACGTCGACAGCGGTGTCTTCAATAACGGCAACCGCCTTGGCATCGCCAGGCAGGTTACCCAGCAGACCCAGACCGGCTTTGCGTAAGGTCCAGATTTTCTTGGTGTCTTCGCCGAACAGCAGGGGGTAATGGTAACCGAGTCCTGCAGCCCGCATCTCAGCTTCCATCTCGTTGGCCAACGCCTGAATTTCTTCCCGCGTATCGCGCGACAGGTCGACAACCAGAATGATCGGGAACGTATCGTGACTAGTCTTCTGAACAAAGAAGCTGTTTTTGCGCTGTTCCGGGTTTTCATCGGCCCGTGCCAGAATGATGTCATCGATGAGTTCGACGGCATAGGGCTGGTACTTTAGCGCCACCAGCGTTGCCCGCAACGACTCATCGATCGACCGGCAGTGCACGCAAACGAGACCGCCTTCTTTGGGTGGTAATGGAACCAGATTGAGCTTGATCTCCGTCAGGAAGCAGAGCGTTCCTTCCGAACCCGCGATAAACTTAGCCAGGTTAAATGCGGGACCACCGGGGGTAAACGGTTCCATGTCGAGCAGCGCATCAAGCGCGTAGCCGGTATTACGCCGTTCAATGGTCTGCTTCGGAAAATTACGCCGTATCTCCGCCTGATTGGCTGAGTCGGTTAGTATCGTATTCGTCGTCAGCAGTATGTTATCCGCCAGCGACGCCGAACCATTCTTCCGGCTTGCCAACTCAAGTTGTTCGCTGAATTCATTCGACGCCATAGGACCGAATTCAGCTTCGGTGCCGTCGGCCAGCAATACGGTTACTGACAGCGTGTGCTCGCGGGTAGCCCGGTACACGACGGAGTTGGAGCCACAGGAATTATTACCAACCATGCCCCCGATCATAGCCCGGTTAGCCGTCGACGTTTCCGGTCCGAAATAGAGACCGTATGGTTTCAGGAACTGGTTTAACTCATCGCGCACGACGCCGGGTTGTACCCGTATCCAGCGTTCCTCAGGATTGATCTCCAGAATTTTCGTGAAATGTTTCGACACATCGACCACAATTCCACTGCCAACCACTTGACCGGCCAACGATGTACCGGCGGTACGCGGAATAAGCGAGAGCTTGTGTTGCCGAGCAAAAGCAATTAGCGTTTTAAGATCGTCAACGGTTTTAGGCACAGCTACAGCGGCTGGCATTTCGCGGTAGGCGGATGCGTCAGTTGCGTACAGGGTGCGTTGAGTCGTATCGTCGTAAAGGTCTCCGGTCAGTTGTTCGGCCAAAGACTGGAAAAAACCAGCATTCATATCGGTAGGCTATACTGGGATAGTTCTGCCCAGCCAGTACATTTTATACAAAAATAGCCCAAAAACGCATCATTTTCCCGATCATCCAGCAGTGCATTCAGTAAATAAAGCACAGTGCCTGAGGCTACTAGTAAACAATGGAAAATGTGCTGATAATCAATTATTTAAATTGGTTTGTGGCGAATCGTACTTTTTCCTGACTTAGAATAGTAAAATTCTACTCATTACTATAATACAATTTTAACTTTCATTGTGCAAATTTTGATTTTACGACCTTGTATTATTAGGAGTAATTCTATTAGTTTTGCCCACTGGTCTTGCTATGTTCGCCTTTAATCTGGAATAAGTGCAGAAGCTATAAAACGGTGTTGATTTGCCTGTGAGTAGTCAGAAACCGCCATTATCTGTGCAGATACAGACAACGGTGAGTATATAAGCCAGCAAGTATAAACCACCCCCAAGTCTTATTCATTAAATTTTACAAAACCTATGATGGACAAATCCTACTTAGTAGGTCGCGCCGACGCTGTTCGGTGTACGCAAACCAGCACGATCCTGGCCCGACTAGGTATGCTGGTTGTTCTGCTGTGTGCCTTGCTGGGCACACAAGCTGCGTTTGCGCAGGGTACGACAATCTCGGGTAAAGTGATCGATGCCACCGGTGCCGGTCTGCCAGGGGTTACGGTACAAATTAAGGGAACCACAAAAGGAACGACGACTGATGGAAACGGTACCTATCAGTTGGCCAACGTACCGGGTGGTTCTACGCTGGTGTTTAGCTCGATTGGCTACACGTCGCAGGAGATAGCCGTTGGTTCGCGCACAACCGTCGACGCTAGTTTGGTCGAAGATAACAAGACACTGAACGAAGTTGTCGTTGTTGGCTATGGTACGCAGAAAGTAAAAGACGCAACCGGTAGTGTATCGACGCTGAGCACGAAGGAGTTTAACAAAGGGGTTATCGCTTCGCCTGAGCAACTGTTACAGGGCCGGGTTGCCGGTGTGCAGATTACGCCTGCCAGTGGTGAACCCGGTGCCGGTATCAATGTGCAGATTCGTGGCGCTACGTCGTTGCGGGCTGGTAACAACCCGCTGTACGTTGTCGATGGTGTCCCACTTGACGGTGGTGATTTCAATAGTGGTGGTGTGGATGTTGGTGCGGGTGGCACCTCGACGCCCCGTAACCCACTGGCGTTCCTAAACCCGAACGACATCGAAAACATTTCTGTCCTGAAAGATGCGTCGGCTGCCGCTATCTACGGTGCTCGGGGTGCTAACGGTGTAATTCTGATTACAACGCGCAAAGGTAAAGTCGGCCAATCGCAACTGAATCTGTCAGCGTCTACAGCTATTGCCAGTCCGTTGAAACGGTATAATCTGCTGAAAACCAGCGACTTTATTGCCGGGGTTACCGCTGCTGGCGGTAATGCGTCGGATGGTGCTGTAAACGCTGGTGGTAATACTGACTGGCAGGATATTTTGTTCCGCACGTCAGTATCGCAGATTTACAACGCCAGCTTCGGTGGTGGTACGGAAACCACACGTTATAACTTCTCGCTGGGTTATCAGGATCAGCAGGGGGTTATCGACAAAACAGGTCAGAAACGGATAACAGGTCGTATCAACGCATCGCATGATCTGTTCAACCACAAGGTAACGCTGGCTGTGAATGCTACTACGTCGAACATTCAGGATCAGTACACGCTGAACAACAACAACGCTGGTTACAACGGTAATATCATTGGGGCCATGATTTCGGCCAACCCAACATATCCCGTACGTAATGCTGATGGTACCTATTATCAATTATCGGGGGGTGGTTTCCGTAACCCGGCTGCTATCCTGGAATATTACAAAGACAATGGCGTGACGAACCGTTCGCTGGCCAACGCCAGTGCTACGTGGCAGGTATTGCCCAGCGTATCGTTGAAGGCTAACTTCGGTGTTGACAACTCGGTACAAACGCGGAGTACAAGCATCGACTCGCGCCTGAACGCACAGTTGACAGGAACGATCATTCCGAACGTTGCCAGTGCCAATATCTTCGCTGATCCAACGACTGGTTTGGGTGGCTACGCGTACGTTAATAACCTGACCCGGTTGTCGAAACTGGTCGAGTACACAGCGAATTACAACGGAACTGTTGGTCCTGGTACACTGGAAGGATTGTTAGGATTCTCGTACCAGACCTTCGGTACGCGTACAAACTATCAGGTTGCGGGTAACTTCCCTTATAACGAAGCGGACATCAGCTACCTTGATAATCTAGGTGCTGCTGCTACTAAAAACCCTGCTACGGGAGCTGCTATCACTTCGTTTGGTTCAGGCTCATCACGTAGCCAAAACGACCTGCAGTCGTACTTCGGCCGTCTGAACTACAACTTCCTGGAAAAATACCTGGTAACGGTAACGGTTCGGGCCGATGGTTCATCGCGCTTTGGTGTCAATAACAAGTACGGTGTATTTCCATCGATTGCCGGTGCCTGGCGTCTGTCGCAGGAAAGTTTCATTCCGAAGAATATCTTCAATGATCTGAAACTGCGGGCTAACTATGGTATTACGGGTAACCAGGATTTCGCTGGTGGTGCGTCGAAGATCATCTTCACACGTAACGCCGATGGATCGCAAACACAGCAGAATAACCCGAACCCGGATCTGAAGTGGGAGCAGAATGCAACTGCTGGTGTTGGTCTTGACTTCTCGATTCTGAAGGGTCGTCTGGGTGGTTCGATCGATTACTACCACCGTGAAGCAACCAACACGCTGTTTCAGGTTTTCTATGCACAGCCTGCGCCGGTACAATATAAGTTCGTCAACCTGCCAGGTGCAATTGTTAGCACAGGCGTCGAGCTATCGTTGAACTTCCAGGCAGTTCAGACTCAGAAGTTCGCGTGGGAAATCCAGGCTAACTTCACAACGCTGAAAAATGAAGTGAAGAACATCGGTACAACCGTAACGGTTGGGGCAATCGATGGCCAGGGTCTCTCAGGCGCTTATGCACAGTTGGTGACGAACGGTTACCCTCCGTTTGCCTTCTTCACGCCGACGTTTACCGGCTACGATGCCAATGGTTATTCGACCTATGCTGATGGTGGTGCCTCGTCTTACCAGGGTAGCCCCTTCCCAAAAGCCCGTCTTGGTCTGACCAACAACTTCACCTATGGTCGTTTTAACGCCAGCGTATTCTTCGATGGTCAGGTAGGCGGTTATCTATACAACAATACGTCTAACGCTCTTTTCCTGAAAGGCTCGCTGAAAAACGGTCGTAATGTAGATTATGCAGCAGCAAACTCGGCAGAGAACGGGCTGAACCCAGGTTCAGTGTCGTCGCGCTTCATTGAGAAGAGTGATTTCCTGCGGCTGACGAACCTGAACATTGGTTATACGTTCGATCTGCCACAAGGCGGATTTGCCAAAACGCTGAACGTTTCGCTGACTGGTCAGAATCTGTTCATCCTGACGCCATACTCAGGCCTGAACCCCAACGTGAACACAGTGAAAGTATTGAACAATGTACCATCGCTGGGTATCGATTACACGCCATACCCAACACCACGTACCTTCACGCTGGGTTTGAACGTAGGCTTCTAACGTATTCAAATCGATTAAACTTTCCTGAAGAATTTTCCTCAGGAAAGTTTAATCACACCGTCGTAAATCAAAACGGGTTTTGTACACGTTTTATCAATAAAAGACAAAATGAACTTCTCAAAATATAATACAGTAGGTGTGCTGGGTGCTGCTCTCATGATGAGCACAATCAGCTGTACCAATCTGGACGACAAGGTATTTGGTCAATTGTCGTCAACGTCGGCGTCTCAGGATGCTGTGCCACTCGACCCGCAAGCAACATTGCAGGGTGCTTATGCGATTCTGAACAACATCGCTACCAACCAGGGTGGTACGTATGCTATGGAAGAGCACCCCTCTGATGAAATGATGGGACCAACACGGGGTACTGACTGGGATGACTTCGGCACGTGGCGGAAACTGCACCAGCATACATGGGATGCTTCGCACCAGCGTATTCTGGAAGCCTGGAACGATCTGAACACAGGTGCTTTCCGGTCTACTCAGGCTTTGTCTGTAGCGGGATCAAGTACGCAGCGGGCGGCAGAAGCACGCTTCCTGCGGGGTTTTTTTACCTCGTACATTGTTGACTTGTTCGGCCGGGTTCCGGTTAGGCAAGTAACGGATGCGGCTGATGCTAATCCACGTGTACTAAGCCGTACAGAAGCTACCAATTTCGTAATTGGTGATCTGCGGTATGCGTTCAACAATCTGGCATCCGGTTCTGCACAGAATGTAGCGACGAAGGAAGCGGCTGCAACAATGCTTGCCAAAATGTACCTGAACAAAGCGGTCTATACGAATTCGTCGAGCCCGGCGGGTCCGTATACATTTGTTAAGTCAGACATGGACTCGGCCGTGTATTTCTCGAATCAGGTTATTGCGTCGAATAAATTTGCGCTGACAGCGAAAGGGAAATATTTCGATAGCTTCCACTGGAACAACGACCAACTGTCGAAAGAGCTAATCTTTACGATTGCAAACAGCTCGGCTGCACAGCCTGGTAACGTACGGAACCGCTACTATATGACGTTGCACTATAATCAATATGTAAACGCATGGAACGGCTTTACGACGCTGGCTGACTTCTACAATAGCTTTGAGAAGTCGGATGAACGTTTGACTTCACAACCATCAGATCTGACATCGAAGACGGGTTTGAACGCGGGTTTCCTAGTGGGACAGCAGTATGTAGTTAAGCCAAATACAACAACTGCCGTTGCGGCTACCGACCGTAGCGGTAACCCGCTGGTGTTTACCCCAAACGTCAACCTCGGTTTCGCCAACGAAGTACAGGGTATCCGGGTAATCAAGTACCTGCCACAGCCTGGTGCCGTTGATGCACCGTCCAACGATTACGTGTTCCTGCGGTACTCTGACGTAATGCTGATGAAAGCTGAAGCGATCTTGCGGGGTGGTACGGATTCGCAGGGTCAGACAGCACTGGCTATCGTAAACAACCTGCGTTCTACCCGTGGTGCATCAACCCTGGGCAGCCTTGATCTGACGGGTCTGCTGGCAGAACGTGGCCGCGAACTGTACTGGGAAGGCTGGCGCCGGAGTGACCAAATTCGCTTTGGTACATTCTTGCAACCGGTTGACCAACGGTCTGCAACATCGCCTGCAACTGCTGTTCTGTTCCCATTCCCGCAGCAGGCTATCGACAGTAACCCAAACCTGGCTCCTCAGAACCCCGGTTACCTATAATAGTTAACTATCAGCTACGTTACGTAAACAGCAGCCTGCCAGCAGGCTGCTGTTTATAGTTTAAAGACCTGTATGAATTAAAATAAGCAAAAGACCAGCCTCGCTGCGATATATTACGCTCGTCTGTTGTTGCTTTCACAATGAAACTATGGCCCGCCGTACTGCTCAGTAGTGTACTATTTTATGCTTGCAGTCAGAGAACGCCACTCTTTACAAAAACAAATCCGGAAGAAACGGGGGTTCAGTTTACCAATCAATTACAGGAGACCGAGACTGAGAACATTCTGTCGTTCGAATATTTCTACAACGGTGCCGGGGTAGCGGCTGGTGATCTAAACAACGACGGTCGTGTCGATCTATTTTTTACCGGCAATCAGGTGGGGAATAAGCTATTCCTGAATAAAGGGGATATGCACTTCGCTGACGTCACCGACAAAGCTGGCGTTGGCGGACGGGTAGGGGGGTGGAAGACAGGCGTAACACTGGCCGATGTCAATGCCGATGGATGGCTTGATATTTATGTATGCTATTCTGGTCTGCGCCCGGATTCGCTACGGCGAAATCAACTACTTATCAACAACAAAAATTTGACTTTCACCGATCGGGCGGCCGAGTATGGACTGGCTGACTCAGGCTATTCCGTACAGGCCAATTTCTTCGATTACGACCTCGATGGCGACCTCGACTGTTTTCTGATCAATCATAACCTGAAGAATTACCAGCGGAAAGAAGCGGCTGTTATGCGTGTCGAGCGTGATTATAACGCGGGCGATAAACTGTTTCGTAACATGACGGTAGAACGTCGTAAGGGCGGCAGTACAGCGACTCCGCTTTTCGTAGATGTGTCTGAGCAGGCAGGTATCAAAGGAAATCCGCTGGGATTTGGACTTGGCGTATCAGTCTCTGACCTGAACAACGATGGTTATCCGGACGTATACGTGTCGAACGATTTCGTTGAAGACGACTATCTCTATATCAACCAGAAAGACGGTACGTTTCGCGACGAGCTACGGAATCGAATTGAACATACGTCGTATTCGGCGATGGGTATGGATGTCGCTGACCTGAACAACGACAGTCGCCCGGATATTATGACGCTCGACATGCTTCCGGAAAGTAACGCCCGACAGAAGCTGTTACCTTGGCCCGACAACTGGACCGTGTATCAGGCGCAGCTACGCAATGGGTTCTGGCATCAGAATATGCGCAATATGCTGCAAATTCAGCAGGCTGATGGGCAGTTTGCCGAGCTCGGTCAGCTAGCTGGCGTGGCAGCTACCGACTGGAGCTGGGGCGTTTTGTTGGCTGATTTCGATCTCGATGGATACAAAGATATTTTCGTCAGCAACGGCATTCTGCGGGATTTTACCAACGCTGATTTTGTCAAGTTCTCCGATCAGACACCGGGTAACAACGTATTGGAGCAGATCAAGCAGATGCCGACGACACTGACTAAAAACTACATTTTTCGGAACAATCAGGATCTGACGTTTACCAATGAGCAGAAAGCATGGGGCTTCGACGAATCAACTGTATCGAACGGATGCGCCTACGCTGATCTGGACAATGACGGTGATCTTGACCTGATCACAAATAACCTGAACGAACCCGCCCGGCTTTACCAGAATCAGGAACGGGAAACGAAAGCAACGCATTATTTGACTATAAAACTGGTTGGTACTCAGGATAACCCGTTTGGAATCGGTGCCACCGTCGAGGTCAGCCAGAACGCTCGAACGCAAACCCAGGAGCGATACCCAACGCGGGGGTATGAATCATGCAGTCACGGTGATCTTCTGGTTGGGCTGGGTAATCAACCGGGCACAGTCAGTGTAATGGTTCGGTGGCCGGATGGGCGGGTACAGACGGTGAAAAACGTCAATTCCGATCAGACGCTGACACTGAGTTACCGGCAGGCTACAGCGAATGAACCTGCGAGCAAGACAGCTACAGACGCGATTTTCTCTCCCGGCTCCGGCCCTGATTTCGTACATAAGGTCGATTCGACCAGCAACTTCGACCGACAGATACTATTGCCGACGCAGTATTCAGCGGCTGGTCCCCGACTGGCGGTAAGTCAGCGGAACGGACAGAAACTGGTATTTATCAGTGGAAACGCGCAGCAGCCAGGGCAATTATTTCAACAGCTGACGGATGGTTCGTTTAAGGCACTGCCATTGCCGGGCCTCACAAAGGCGACTACCAACGATGCCTTATTTGCCGACTTGAATGGTGATGGTCAGCCGGATCTGTACCTGGCTAATGGTGGCTATGGTGTGGCTGAGGCTGACCGACGGCAGGATCAGTTATGGCTCGCCACACCGACGGGCTATGTGGCGCAACTGTTGCCTGCTGAAGCCGACAACGGAAGCTGTGTGAAAGCACTCGACATTGACCGGGACGGTGATCTGGACCTGTTCGTGGGGGGCGGTATCAAGCCCTTTCGCTTCCCGGCCGATGACGAAAGCTTCCTGCTTATCAACGATGGAAAAGCGCACTTCGCTCGGCAATCGCTGGGGCGGCTGGGTATGCTGACCGATGCCGCTATACTGGATATCAATCGGGACACATATCCTGATCTGGTCATCATTGGCGAGTGGATGCCGGTGACGGTGTTGCTCAACCAGAAGGGTAAACTGCAGGCTGGGACTCGCAAAGAATATACTGAGCTGGCCGGCTGGTGGAACCGTATCCAACCCGCCGATCTGGATGGCGACGGCGATCTTGATCTGGTTGTCGGTAACCTGGGATTGAATACGTTTGTGCGGGCAACCGCCGAACAGCCGGCTACGCTGATCTACGATGACTTTGATCAGAATGGTACGCTGGATTTTTTTATGAGCTACCTAATTGACGGAAAACGCTACCCGGCTTATTCGCGCGATGAAATCTGTGAGCAGGTGCCCTCGCTACGAAAGAAGTTTACGACTTATCAAGCCTATGCCGATGCGACAATCGAAGACTGTTTCGATGAGCAGCAATTGAAACAGGCCAAAACCAGAGAAATCAATGAGTTGCGCACGTTAGTGCTGGAAAATAAGGATGGTACATTGATACCCCACTCGTTGCCGATGATAGCGCAGGTATCGCCTGTATATGGTATCCTTGCAACCGATTTTGACCACAATGGCACCACTGACCTGCTGCTGATGGGTAACAATTCCCGGATGCGACTGCGCATCGGAAAAGTCGATGCCAACCACGGTATCGTGCTGAGTAATAAGCGCAACTGGCAGTTTGCTGAAATCCCCGTCGACAAAACAGGTCTGTTCGTACGTGGTGATGTGCGCGATGTAAAGCAACTTGGCAAGACAATACTGATGGGCCTTTGTGCTGGTAAACTCCAGGCCGCGCAATTGAATGACCAAAGCCATAAACTGGCTTCAAAACGATAAGTGTATAGAGTCAGCGGTCGCCGTAACCGCCTTGTTAAAAAATAGCAATGAATTGTACTTATAAGCACAGCAACTTACTGCTGTACGCCTATCTCGTGGTCAGTATGTTGCTGATCAGCAGCTGCTCCAATGCGAAAAAAGACACGCTGTTCGAGCGGATGGACAACGAGTCGATTGGTGTCGACTTTCAGAACACGGTTAAGAATCGGGAAGACTTTAACATCTTCAACTACCGTAACTTTTACAACGGTGGGGGCGTAGCGGTCGGCGATATCAACGGCGATAGTCTGCCCGACATTTACTTCACGGCCAACATGGGGCCGAACAAGCTATATCTGAACAAAGGAAACTGGCAGTTCGAAGATATCACCGACAAAGCTGGCGTTGGCGGTAAAGGTAAGTGGGGAACGGGCGTGGTGATGGTCGACGTAAACCACGACGGTAGACTCGACATCTTCGTGAGTAACGCCGGCTACCAGAAAAACGTCGGGCAGGAGAAAGACCTGTACATCAACAACGGCGATCTGACGTTTACCGAATCGGCAAAGAAGTACGGGCTGAATGAAAACGGCTATACAACCCAGACCGCTTTTTTCGACTACGACCTCGACGGCGACCTCGATTGTTATATTCTAAACAACAGCTTTATTCCTGTCAACTCGGTCAATTATGAAAGTAGCCGCAATCTGCGGGCGGAAGACTGGCCGGTGAAAGACTTTCTGAAAGGTGGTGGCGATCGACTGATGCGCAACGACAATGGCGTGTATCACGACGTTAGCAAGGAAGCTAATATTTACAGCAGTCTGATTGGCTTTGGCCTGGGCGTGACCATTGTCGACGTCAACAATGATCAGTATCCTGATATCTACGTATCAAACGACTTCTTCGAAAAAGACTACTTGTATGTCAATCAGCACGACGGGACATTCAAAGAAGACATTGAGTCGCGGATGAAGCACCTGAGCATCGCGTCGATGGGAGCTGACATGGCCGATATTAACAACGATGGTCATCCCGAAATTTTTACGACCGAGATGTTGCCTCGCGATGAGAAACGGCTCAAGACGACAACCTCATTCGAGAACCATTACCTGGCAAACCTGAAGCGGGAAAAAGGATTTTATAATCAGCTACAGCAAAACTGTCTGCAGCTAAACAATCAGGACGGAACGTTCAGCGAAATTGCCTGCTATGCTGATGTAGCGGCCAGCGACTGGAGTTGGGGGGCATTGATGTTTGATGCCGACAACGACGGATACAACGACATTTATGTCTGCAACGGTATTTACCACGACGTCATTGACCAAGATTTTATCGACTTTTTCGCCAACGATCTGGCACAGCGGATGGCATTGTCGGGAAAAAAACAACAGTTCGATGAGATTGTGAAGAACATGCCGTCGAACCCCATCCCCAACAACTTTTTCTACAACCGGAAAAACCTCAAGTTCGACGAGCGGGGTGCTGATTTCGGGCTGGACGATCCGTCATTCTCAAATGGGGCCGCCTATGCTGATCTCGACAACGACGGTGATCTCGATCTTGTCGTTAACAATGTCAACCAGCCGTGTTTCGTGTATCAGAATCATGCCGAGCGAAACCCGGCCAACAACTTCATTCGTATCCGGCTAACAGGTGCCGATAAAAATACCTACGCTATTGGGTCGAACATAGAACTGTTTGGTGGCGGGCAGATATTCAGCCGGTACGTAGCGCCATCGAGGGGGTTCCAGTCGGGAGCTGAATACACACAGACAATCGGTTTGGGAAATCTCGACAACCTGGATTCGGTACGTATCACCTGGTACGATAAGCGGGTTAGCGTCATCAAAAACGTCGCTGCTAAAAAGACGTATACGTACTCGGCTAAGGATGGAAAGGTGATGCCTGCGACGCCCCCCAGAATGGCTGTACCTGCCCTGCTGACGGCATCGCCAATTCAATTAGACAAGCATGTTGAAGATGCCTACGAAGACTTTTTCAATGAGCGCAATATTCCAATGAAGCTGTCGTCGGAAGGGCCGAAAGCAGCTATTGGCGACGTTAACGGCGATGGCCGGGCCGATCTATACGTATGCGGTGCGAAAGGACAGGGCGGACAACTGTATCTGCAAACCGGTTCAGGATTTACCAAAGCAGAGCAGGCTTTCTTTTCGCGCTTTAGTGGCTTTGAAGATACAGCTGCACAGTTTTTTGATGCCGATGGCGACGGTGACCTCGATCTGTACGTGGGTAGTGGTGGCAATGAACCCGCAACTGATCCGCGCGACCGGCTAGACCGGCTATATATCAACGATGGCAAGGGTGGTTTTACCTTCAATGGCCGTGCGTTACCGCCCAATGGCATGAATACATCGGTCGTGCTGCCGTATGATTACGACAACGACGGCAGAATGGATCTGTTTGTCGGTAACCGAAGTTATCCGCTTCAATACGGCGTTAGTCCGCAGAGTTTTCTGTATCACAATGTGGGCAACGGCGAGTTCGACGATGTCACACAGCGGGTAGCGCCCGACCTGTTGGAAATCGGTATGGTGCGCGACGCGGCCTGGGCTGACCTAACGGGCGACGGGAAGAAAGAACTAGTCGTTGTTGGCGACTGGATGGCTCCGCAGGTGTTACGCTTTGACGACGGAAAACTTCACCAAACCACTACTGGTCTGGAAAACGTCAGCGGTTTCTGGGGCAGCGTTGGCGTGATGGACGTCAACGGGGATAGTCGAGCTGACTTAGTGCTGGGTAATATCGGCGAAAACTTCTCGCTCAAAGCATCGGAGCAGGCGCCCCTCAAACTATGGGTCAGTGACTTCGATAAGAATGGGATCCTCGACAAAATCATGACCAAGACTATCGATGGCAAAGACATGCCCATATTCCTGAAACGTGAAATGGCCGATCAGTTTCCATTTCTGAAAACCAAGATTCTCAAGCACCACGACTACGCGACAAAGTCGATACAGGACCTGTTTACACCTGATGTACTGGAAAAAGCGCAGGTAAAAACAGTCAACTATCGGAAATCGGTTGTGGCGTTGAATGGGGGGAGCGGGCAATTTTCGCTCGCTCAGCTTCCATCGGTTGTGCAATTGTCATGCGTTAACGCTATTGCCTGCGAAGACGTCAATGCCGATGGCCGGAAAGATATCATTTTAGGGGGGAATTTCACTCACTTCCTACCACAACTGGGGATGATTGATGCCTGCCGGGGAATCGTGCTGGCTAACGATGGACGTGGGCGGTTCCGGGCGTTGTCGGCAGCAAAGAGTGGATATGTCGTCAGTGGCGAAGTCAAACAGATCAGTCCGATCACGATCAGCGGTCGCCAGTACCTGATTAACCTAGTTAATAACGACCGGCCCAAACTTTTTGCCATAGGACGCTAGACCGGTACCGGCAAAACAAAGGAGCTAGCTAACGACAAAAATGGGATACAAAGTACCGCGTGCAAATCTTCCTTTTGTCTGGTATTTTCCGTTAATTTTGTAAGTTCTACTAGCTGATAAATACTCAGAAATCAGCTGCGTAACTGTCCTACCGTATGAAATCGATTGCCTATTGGATTAGCCTTCCGTTTGTAGCATTGGCGCTGCTGACGGGATGTCAGAAAGAGTCGACACCGGCTGAATATAATGCTAAAGCCGCTGATACTGAACGCTACAATGCCGCACTGAATAAACTGACCGAAGTCGTTGTTCACGACATTTTTTCGCCACCCGTTGCAAGCAGGATTTATGCGTATGCAAACCTGGCGGGTTACGAAGCACTCACTCCCTTCGATCCGAATTATCAGTCGCTGGCGGGTAAGCTGAAGCGGTTTAGTGATGGGCCGCAGCCTGAAGCTGGTAAGCAGTATTGTTTCCCATTGGCCAGTACCCGCGCCTTCATGACCGTTGCTCGTGCACTTACGTTTAGCGTTGAGTTTTACGATGAATTTGAGAAGCCGTTTTACGAGAAATACAAGCAGGATGGTGTTCCCGACGACGTGTACGAACGCTCGATGGCGTATGGAGAAGCCGTCGCCAAACACGTGCTCGATTACGCAGCCAAAGACAATTACAAACAGACGCGCGGGTTTAAACACACGGTAACGAACGCCGAAGGAACCTGGGTACCAACCCCGCCTGCCTATATGGATGCGGCCGAGCCACAGTGGAATAAGCTGCGTTGCTGGGCCATGGACACTTGTAATCAGTTCATGCCGACGCGCCCACTACCATACAACATGACTGCGGGGAACCCGTACCGGAAGGAGGTTGATGAGGTGTACACTATAGGCAAGAATCTGACGAAAGAGCAGGAAGCGACGGCTTATTTCTGGGACGACAATGCGTTTGTTATGAACGTAGCCGGGCACGTTATGTATGCGTCGAAAAAAATGACCCCCGGTGGTCACTGGATGGCTATCGCGCAGACGGTTGGGCGGCAGAAAAAGCTGTCGATGATGCAGATGGTCGAAGCATACGCGCTGACGTCGTTTGCGCTGACTGATGGCTTTATTTCATGTTGGGACGAGAAGTACCGCAGCAACATGGTCCGGCCGGAGACAGTCATCAATAAGCTGATGGACCCGAAATGGACGCCCTTCCTGCAAACCCCGCCCTTCCCCGAGTATCCAAGCGGGCACAGCGTAATCTCGACAGCTGCAGCGACGGTACTCACTAACCTGATGGGCGATAACATTGCGTTCACCGATTCAACCGAGTACAAATACGGTCATGGCGTTCGCTCATTCAAGTCGTTCCGCGATGCTGCCAATGAAGCATCGATTAGCCGGCTATATGGTGGTATTCACTACCGGTCGGCGCTGGACAACGGACAGGTAGAAGGCGAAAAAGTAGGCAACTGGGTCGTGCAGAAAGCTACAACCCGGCGCAAAGCTGTCGCTGCACGCTAGCTTTAACAGGGCTTTAATGCTAGTGAGCCCGGAAACGTTCACATTGGCTGTTTAGCTAAACTCAACAGCCTGTGAAGCATATATTCCGACTTATCTGTGCCGTCGCGTTGCTGGTGACAAAACCCTGTTTTAGCCAGCAAACGTATTTTAACGTGCCCTCGTCCGACATCGTTGATAAGCACAAATTCGCGATTCAGCAGCAGTTTAACATCGAGTCGTCCTACCACTCGGCAACAACAGTCAATTATGGATTAGGGAACAACGTTGAGATTGGAGCGAATCTGTACAATCTGATTTACGATCCCGATCAACGGCAGATTTCCCGCAACGATACGAGCACACAGATGCCGTACAGTCCGCTGGTGCTGGTCAACGCGCAGAAAGCGTTTCCTATCGCTGAGCAGCTGGAGATTGGCTTTGGTACGCAGGTGGGATTTAACCTGTCGCCCAATCATCGAACCCGTTTCGTATCCTATGGGTACGGTCAATTGGCGGGTTCGTTAAAAAAACAGCGCTACAAATGGTCGCTGGGTGGGTACGTCGGTAATCAGACTTACCTGGGCGAAGGTCGAGCCTATGGTTTTCAGGGTGGTTTCGACGCCGGCATATTCAAAAAGCTACACCTGCTGGGCGACTGGATTTCCGGACAACACGTACAGGGGCAACTCGTAGTGGGGCTCGAATATTATGTCACAAAACAGTTACCCATAGCCTTTGGCTGGCAGCGGACCAATGTCGATGGATCTCAATCGGCCGTAGTTCAAATTACGTACAGTCCTAATTAAGCTAGTAATTCAACGAGTTTGCGACGGCCCGCCGGCTATTCATGTGCAGCTGGCTGTTAGGCCATTGTTTTATACTGTAGAATAGAATTATTTTGACAAATAGTTTTTCTATAGCTACATGAAGAAAACGTTATTACTGGCTGGCTTACTTGTCACAGCTACTTCGTCCGTGCATTCGCAGGACGCTCCACCCGAATGGCTTATTGTTGGGCAAAATATTAACCCGGCTAATTACTACGGTATCACGGTTGCCAACGGGATGGTCGGTCTGGTATCGTCGCCGGAGCCGATGAAAGTGAAAGACGTGGTGTTGAATGGTGCCTTCGACACCTATGGCCGGGGGCGGGTGTCGAACATCCTGAAGGTGTTCAACTTCGCCAACATAAATCTCGACGTTGATGGTACGCGCGTTGGGCCTAAGGATATCAGCAACTACCGACAGACGCTTGATATGCAGAAAGCCGCGCTGACAACGACGTTCGATTACAAAGATAAAGTCAGTGTACGGCAAACGATGATGGCGCTGCGCCATTTGCCTTTCTCCGAACTGACGATGATGGAAATCACAGCGAAGAAAGACTGTGAGATCATGCCTGCCAGCGTTATCGAAACGCCCGACAACCTGCGGGAAGTCAAAAACCTGTATTCCGAGATCGACCGCTCACACGTAACCATTCGTCTGCTGACGTCCGTCGCCAAAAGCCCGACCGGGCGGCATACTGTAGCCGCATCCACCAGCTTTATTTTCGACGAACCGCACGGGCAGGAGCCTGATGTAATTCACGAAGACTGGGATTATAATATGCACCTGGCCAAGTTCAAGAAGCGACTGAAAGCTGGCGAAACTTACCGGTTCAGTGTTGTTGGCTCGGTATCCTCGACCGCTCATACGGCTGATCCGCACAACGAAGCCGAACGCCTGACGCTGTTTGCTGCGCTTGAACGCACCGAGCGACTACTGACCCGCCATCGTGCCGAATGGAATAAACTCTGGCAAAGTGATATTGTGAT